>CAZPCG010000444.1:0-2382 GCA_964584875.1 uncultured Spirochaetota bacterium | reverse complement strand
CTCGTGAGCCGAAAGGTGCCTGTATGCTCCACAGCGCACATGGGGTTGCTCCCGATCGCCCCGGTCTACCCTTATCGACCATGACGCAGCTAAGTCCACGCCCTGCAGCCTCAATCGCAGCCCTGCATGCAGCCCCTGCACCGCCAACAACCACAACATCGCTCGTGAGAGTATGCACATCCATATCGGGTACCTCCTTCGATAATTAATACAAACGCATATATGGTTTTATCGTTTCTACGTTCTTGTATTTCCTACCCCCTAAGACCGTACCCCGAGGAGCGTTTTGTTCACCAGCATGTCGAGCTTACCAATCGTTATCGGCTCCTGGCACACAGCAGTGTAATCTATTTTCGTGCGCAATATCTTTTCGGTGTCCCGGCTACTCAGAATGCCTGCAATGTCGGAGTGAGAGTCCCAAAGCTTTCCCTGCTCTTCTGCTATTGCCCTGTCCTTCACAAGCTCCATCGCCTTCTTCTCCGCAACCCTGTAGGCGTCGACGACAAGCTCTATATACTTCCTCCTCAACGCAATTTTATTCTTGGGCCCTGGTGCTGTATCTGTCCTCAGCATGTGATTGTCAAACTCCACGTACCCCTTCCATTCGAGCTTATACAATAAATAGATGATGCTTATGAACTCCTTAACCCCATCTATGCCGACCAGAACCGGATTGTCATTATCGTACTGGTCCGGTTTCTGGTTGCCGGCGTGAATGAAGAAGAGCTTTCCCATGCTTGCGGCAAAGGCAACTGCGGCAATGGATGTCAGGCCTGTCATCTGGTCATGCTGCAGCACCTCCGGATTGACTCCCCAGAAGTCCGGGTCTTCAAGCTTCATGATGAGCGCAAGGGCATGCCCAACGGTCGGCAAAAACATCTCACCCCTCGGTTCATTCGGCTTGTGCTCTATGGTCGCCCACTTGTAGCTGAGATTCTTTTCCCTGATGTAGCGTCTTACGAAGTTGAGGCCATCCTTGATGTACGTGAAAGCCCTGTCCCAGGGGACGGCGAACTGCGTTTCAAATCCATCCCGGGCGACCCAGTAGGTGAAGTAATCTGCTCCCAGGAAACTTCCCATTCTCAGGGCCCTGAGGACCTTCTGGGAGGCGAGCAGCCTGATGCGTGGATCGGGATTTGCGATTCCACCGTTCCTGAACACCGGATTGCCGTGCAGGTTGCATCCGATCATCTTGAACTGAAGTCCAGCACGATCGAGCGTATCCCTGATCTTCTTCAGCTTTTCTGATGCGGCGCTTCCTCCATCAAGATCATCTCCGGGCCTGTCCGGATCCCACGGCACGAGATCGTCATCATGCGCTGAGGTATAGTCAATGAGGCCTTCCTTTCCTGCCTCGCAGAGTATATCTGTCACTTCAAGTGAGTCCACTGGATCAAGTATTCCCGGTCCAAAGGGATCGCCTACCGGATTTCCAACGCACCAGTATGGCATAGAAAGTTTGCGCTTCTCCATCCTTCTCTCCTCCATGCTATTATACAATGATTATTAATTTTGCTCCGTACAAAGTATTGAACAATTCTCTCCCCTTGAGGGGAGAGGAAGGTGCAGGGTGAATGATCAATCGTATTTCCCCCTCACCCTAACCCTCTTCCCCTTTACAGGGGGAGAGGGTTCCTTACGCATTGTATCTCGACTCATTCCTGATGAAGAGCGGTTCACCGCTTCGCCCGGGTGATAAGCCCGGGCATCCGCCGGTTCACCGCTTCGCCCACGTTATTGGCCCCGGCATCTCCCTGTTCACCGCCCGGTCGAGCAAACGAAGGGCCTTGCTGAGGCCTTCTGCAAAGGACTTTCTGCTGTCCTCATGCTCGATGCTTATCACATGGTCGTATCCCCATAGCTGTAGCTCGGTTAGGAAGCGGGACCACCAGTTGAGATCGTGGGGACCGTTCACAGGGTCCCACCCCTCCCCTATTGTGACGAAGCGCCACACGCGCTCAGCCTCCCTTGAGTAGGGAATAGCGCTGTGGTTTCCTTGAATGGCAGTATTGTATGGATCTGCATAGACGTCCTTACCGTGGCAGTGCTTTATGGGATTGGTACCGAGGGTCTTGTTGAGGTAGCGGACTATGGCAATTGGGTCCATGTTCCGCCAGAACAGGTGGCTCGGATCAAAGTTCAGGCCCAGGGTTGTCCCGTCATCACCGGCCCTCTCCAGAAGCTCCAGGTAGGTCTGCGGGTTGTGGGCAAGAAAATTTGGGTGCAGCTCAAAGGCTAGTGCGACACCGGCATCCCGGGCCTCCTTGCCGAGGTCGCGCCACACCCTCCCTGCAAACTTCATCTGCTCCTGATAGGCATCGTAATGCTCATCAGGCCAGGGGCACACATGCCACCCCGGCACTTTCCCCTGCTGTACAGCCC
>CAZPCG010000443.1:0-2388 GCA_964584875.1 uncultured Spirochaetota bacterium | reverse complement strand
ATACCTGTGCTGTATTCACTGTTTAATAAAAATCATAAGAACAATCTTATTGAAATTAAACCAGAATCACTCACGGAAAAACAGGAGGAACCGGTCTATGAAAAGGCTTGAAATAATAGCAAATAATTCTGTAGAGGACAGCATTTTCGATGCTTTTAGAAGGTGCGGGGTAGCGCAGATGTATACTAAGATTCCAGTTGTTCATGGGGTTGGAGGTTCCGGTCCTAGGCACGGCGACCATGTTTGGCCTGAAGAGAATTTTATTCTAATCATCTACTGCGAACAAGAAGAGGCAGAGAATATCAGGGAGGCAGTGTATGAAGTAAAGGCAAAGTATCAAGACGAGGGTATAAAGCTGTACGAAATCGGGGAGTAGCGGAGAATGTGGCAGATGGGACGTGTGCGCCGACCGATGAGTATACTGCAGATATGACCTGTAGCCCCCACATCAGCGTGATTGTAATGGTATATCACTCCAGAACGAGGTGCGACACTTCAAAAAAGCAGTATATTAGCAGATCAGGTGTAATGAAGTCTTTTAGATAATTGATAGAAATTTTGTAACTATTCAGCTATTTTTATTGTTCGAGATTTGCCAACATACACAAAAAAAACCCGATAAACGGGAACTATGAAATTTCTTATCACATCAAAATACAATGAGAGATAACAAAAACAGAATAGAAATTAGAGGGCTCAAGGCGCGACTCTACGATGTATTCCTTTCTTTGGGGACTCTGGGGTTATACAACAACCTCATTCAAAGGGTGATTCGTAACCTGCGCCTCAAACCATACGAAAAAATCTTGGACATGGGGGCAGGTTCAGGAAAAAATGCTATTATCATGCTGAAATACCTCTCTGAAGATGGAGAGGTAGCGGGCCTTGAGATAGGAAAAGAGATGCAGGTACAGTTCAGAAGAAAATCAAGGAAACACAGAAATATGAAACTCTATGATATGAGGATAGAAGATCCCCTGCCTTTCGAGAGTGAGTTTGATAGGGTATTTATTTCCTTTGTAATGCATGGTTTTAACCAGGAAGACAGGATTGCAATCCTTAGAAACGGTCAAAGGGCATTAAAGCCTGGGGGGATTATCCATATCTTTGATTGGAACGAGTTTTATCTCGACAAAAGCGGATTGTTTTTGAGGCTGTTCTTTAAGTTTATAGAGTGTCCTGAGGCAAAGAACTTTATCAGGCTTGATTTAAAAAAGATCCTTCTTGAAGGAGGATTTGTAAATCCAGAGAAAAAGACGTATGCAAAATCAAAGATCCGCCTTTTGACCGCACAGAAACCATGAAGATTGAGCTGTACAACTGCACCGAGATTAATAAAATGCGTTCCAAAATGTGAGGCTTCTTTGGACGCGCATCGGAGTTCGAAGATACTGTTTCTTGGTGTAAACTTCCTCTTCTGGATATCGCTCTACCTCTACGTCCCCACGCTCCCCACCTACGTGAAGGCCAAAACGGCGAACCTCTCGACCATAGGTCTTGTGCTCTCCATGTACGGGCTGTGGATGGCGGTCGCACGCCTGCCCATGGGCATCATTACCGACGCAATCGGACGGGGTAAACTGCTCATCGTCCTGGGCATCTTCTCCTCTGTCCTTGGGGCCGGCATCATGGGGTGGGGCGACACCATACCGGTTCTCACTGCGGGCAGGGCCCTGACCGGGCTATCCGCAGCAACATGGGTTGTGCTTCTAGCCGTGTTCAGTACATTTTTCGAGACAGACAGGGCTATCTTCGCCAGCTCCATGTTGACGTTTTCCGCATCCTTCGGGCGTCTGGTGGCAACCGCATCCACGGGCTTTATCAACACGGTAGGGGGATACTCACTCGCCTTCTACCTGGCAAGCCTGTCCGGCATCGTCGGCATTCTGATAGTTTTATTTGTGCGGGAGGTCAAGCTACCTCCCATGAAGGTCTCCCTTCGATCGGTGGC
Source organism: uncultured Spirochaetota bacterium (assembly GCA_964584875.1). Classification (GTDB taxonomy): domain Bacteria; phylum Spirochaetota; class B62-G9; order B62-G9; family DRHN01; genus CAZPCG01. Next base: position 437 of record CAZPCG010000443.1, on the reverse strand, counting down.
GAGGCTATTTCTACGCCGTGATGTCATGCTACCTGCAGTCGTCAGCATCCTGGTTCACTATGCCGATTGGTCGGTCACCTTCGGATTCCTCCCTGTCCTGGCACAGGAGATGGGCATGGGCGACGTGTTCAAGAGCATCCTTATCAGCTTGAACATCGCGGGCATCGTTGCCGCCAACCTGCTGAACACCATTTTTTTGAAGAAGATCCGGCACAGCACACCGCTCTTCACGGGAGCGCTTCTCATGTTCATTGGGATCATGCTCATCGCCTATTCTCCCGTGCGGGCGTACCTCTTCATCGGCACTATAAGCATGGGGTTTGCCTTCGGTATGGTCTACCCAATTCTCATGGGCATGAGCATCCACAAGGTGGACCGCTCACAGCGCTCCACGGCCATGGGCATACATCAGTCCCTCTACGCTGTCGGGATGTTCA
>CAZPCG010000442.1:0-2393 GCA_964584875.1 uncultured Spirochaetota bacterium | reverse complement strand
CCCGATTATATTCGAGAAGTAGCGGAGTATCTCGTTCTCAAAGAAGGAGAGGTTTGTCTCATCATCGAATATTCCTCCGTTGAGGGTCCCAAAGCCCCCGAAGGCATCGCCGGAGAAGAGAACGCCGCCCTTCTCCTCGTAAGTCATCATCGTCTCCGGCCAGTGGACCATGGGCGTGAGGTAGAATCTGAGCTTATGCTTCCCGAGGCTCAGCTCCTCTCCATCATCGACGACCTTGCAGTTCGAATCGATTCCATAGAACCCCTTGACGTAGTCCATCGTCTTTTTGTTCCCGATGATGCATATTTTCGGGAATATCTCCCGAAGTATCTTCATCGCCCCTGAATGGTCGGGCTCCATGTGGTTGACAATTAGGTAGTCGATAGTCCTTCCATCTTTTAAAAGGGATTTTATTTTATCCACGTACTGGGGCAGAAACGACCTCTTCACAGTGTCAACGAGGGCAACCTTCTCGTCGATTATGAGATAGCTGTTGTAGCAGACGCCCTGCGGCAGCGGCCATATCGCCTCGAACAGCTCGGTCTCAAGATCGTTTATCCCCACCCAGTAGACATCTTCTGCAATTGGAATGGGCCTTTCCATCATAACAGCACCTCCGGTTCAAATGGCATAGTAAAATTAAAAAAGGCAGAAAAAATAGAGAAGGGCTGCGATCGATTTACCATCCACGATCTCCCTGCTTTTGATCATCCGCATTACTTCGTCCTCACCGAAGTTTTCAAGGAACAGGTTCTCATCCTCTTCCTCATTCCCCGTCACGATCTTCCCTCCGCACTCCGGCACAAGGGCGAGGAATATGTGTATCTTTTCATCGAGCGCGCCTGGTGAAAGAAAAAATGAAACAAGCGGTTTGATCTCAAGCGGGCGTAAACCCGTCTCCTCGAAGAGCTCACGCTCAGCGGTTGACGCGGGATTTTCACCTCTCCTCACCATTCCTGCCGGTATTTCCCACAGGTACCCATCCTCACCCTTCCTCAGGGCAGGGAACCTGAACTGACGGATTAGAATGACCCTCCTGCTCTCATTGCAGAGCGCAACTACGCCAACAGAATCCCCCCTTCTTACGACATAGCGGGTCTTTTCATCTCCCATGCTCCCGTCAAACTGCTCCCACGAGACCCTGGCCTTCTCAATCGTGAAGAATTCATTGAATATGATTTCAGAGCTCTTGATATCCGATTCCATAGAATACCTCGATTTCAACCAGAAAGCTTTCGCATGAGGCGTTGCAGACGCCTCTCTATATCCGTGATCTCACACCTGTAAGAAGCAATGTGGTGAGGATAGAAGTGAAAGGCCCTGTCCATCCTTTCCATCATCTTTTTTGTATAGACCATCGCGCTCTTATAATCCCTGAGAACGTGCTCGAAGATCTTCGCTGCCTCTGTACAGGCAAAGAGGTAATCCTGCACTTCCCCGCACTTTTCTGCAAGGAGCCTGAAACAGGAGAGGGCATCCTCATAGCTTTGCTCCCTCTTGTAGATGAGCCCCAGCCGCCTGAGCGCCTCAGCAGACCCGCTATGGGCTAATAGAATTTTACGCGCCCTTTGGGTCTTCCCCCTGAGAAGGTACATGTCGGATAGGGAAAAAGGATTGTAGAGCTCGCGGGTATCCTGCGCTGCTCCACCCTCCCCGCCTTCCGCCCCGCTGAGCAGTGAAAGCTGTTTCAGGAGGAGCGCAAGCAGGGAGAGAACATCGTTTTTATTATGGTGAAAAACTGAGAGAATCGCCCGGGCAACATCCCTTCCGCGAAGATAATCGGCATACACCTCCGGAATGCTCCAGGCAGGGATGTCACTCTCCCGTGAAAGCCGCAATACCCACCGCTCTACTGTGGGCAGGGAAAAATCCGAAAGCATCCCCTTCCATATCCTCCGTGAGGGGTAAAGAAGGTCGAGATGAAGAGGTTCAAGCTCATGGAGGGGGAGGCCGTTCATTATGAAGCGATTCTTTATTATTCCATAGTCGAAGCTTTTACCATTGTATGAAACCAGCACCCTGCGGGATAGAAACTCCTTCTCTATAAGCTCAAGGAAAAGCCGTTCTGCTGAGAGTTTGTCCAGGAAGTACTGCCTGAGCCTGAAACCTTCATCCTCAAGCATCAGGAAACCTGCAAGGAAAATGTAGGTTCCAGCACCTCCTGATAGCCCCGTAGTTTCGATATCGAAGAATAAAAGACTACGGGGAGAAATATCGCATGACCCTTCTATTGCAGGAAAAAGCACAGAAAGAGGTGAGAGATTCACCTCCCCCGGAAATGCGAGGTTTACATCTCCGTGCAAAAACCCCTGAGGAAGAAGCCTTTCTGTGATGAGCACCCTGCCCTTTCCATCTGAAACAACCCTTCCTCCAAGAGCGGAGCGGAGGCTCTC
>CAZPCG010000441.1:0-2393 GCA_964584875.1 uncultured Spirochaetota bacterium | reverse complement strand
TGCCCCGAAGCTGGCGCCAGTAGGTTCTATGAGGATGCAGGCGATATCTCGATCTTCCCTGAGGGTTTCTTCGAGGGCATCGGTATCATTCGGCGGGAGAACAATCGTTGTATCGACAACACCCTGAACAATGCCCGGAGGGGGAACTTCATAGGGCTGGTTCACTCCAAGGTAGACCTGGTCGTGCCATCCATGGAAGTGCCCCGCAAACTTCACCACCTTGCTCCTGCCGGTGAATATCCGCGCTAGCCTTACTGACATGAGGGTTGCTTCCGTGCCCGAGGAGGTGAAACGTACCTTCTGGGCCGAAGGCACCATTTCGGTCACGAGCCTTGCCCACTCTATCTCCTTCCGGTGGCACGCCCCCGGGTGAGTCCCCAGGGCTACCTGCTCCCGCACAGCCTCAACAACCTCCCCCGGGGCATGCCCGAGCAGCAAAGCGCCGTGACCCGACCAGTAGTCTATGTACTCATTGCCATCAACATCCCACTTCTTCGATCCCTTTGCCCTTTCGATGTACACGGGATAGGGTTCAAGATCGCGGGCGTCGTGGGTTATACCGCCCGGAAAAAGGGTGAGGGCTTCTTCATACAGTTTCCTGGATGCAGGGGAAAGACCGCCGTACATCTCGATCATGCCTGGTTCAATCGGTGCCATGCAGTGTTCCTCTTTCTTTTTACCTGTTCGGGGGAAATCATTTTCCTTACTGCCCTTCATCTTTGAAAACGTAAACGCATTGACAGTTCCCCCTCATCATGTCTTCGGGCAGCTCTATCCGGAGATTGGGGTTGAATGCCTGAGCCAGTCCCAGATCGTAACAGGTGGCAAGAATGCAGAACTCCGGAAGCTCATCATTAATCCCCATTTCCTGCCAGTATTTCAGATAGGGGCAGACATTCGTTTTGATGACAAACTTTTTTTCTGAAGCTTCATTTATCCGAATCTTGAAGAGGTCTACATCACTCATCCTGTTGTAAAAACTCGCAAAAGCCTTTGTGCCTCTTTCTTTGATATTGTGAACCCTGATGTATTTCTGGCCCTGCCATAATCCACCCTTTCTTGCAGCTTCTCTCACCACAGCTCTCCCCCTGTCCCCGAATGCATTCACCACCTCCCGTATCAGGGAGCCCAGATACACTGCCATTGTTTCCTTCAGGCCTTCAATTTCCTGTTTCAAGCCTTCAACTATTTTTTCCACCCTCCACCCCCTGCTTGTAATATGTAACGGGCATGCCGGCCGTGCATTTTTTTGAATCATCGGTTTTCACACCCGGTTCCTGAGCATGATTTTACAGCCACAAATATAGCACAAGACCCTGTTCAGGTAAAAAAAATTGAAGAGCAGAACAGAATGATTTTTTCAAATCGATCGTATCCTGCTCTTCAATCAGTGAAAATGCAGCAGGCCGGAGGCTATTTTTTAACCAGCTTTTTAATAGTCTCCGGTACTGGCGTCTTACGAGTTAGTTCCCAGGCCTCTATCACGTTATCTTTTGTGATTGGAACTGCGGGGGTAATCGTGAACACAGGCGCTGGTTTGTTTATAGCCGCATAGCCGCACAGGAGCCCGAGATTTGCGCCGATATGATAGGGGTCATCCTCGACCGTTCCCTGAATATTTCCACCGGTGAGTATGTTCACCAGTGTTGGCTCATCAACCCCAAAGGCACCTATCTTGATGTCTTTCCGCTCGGCCTGCACACAGGCATTGGCAGCAAAGGTTGCAGGCACCATCCATCCTGCATATACCCTTTTGATGTTCGGATGTCTTTGAATCGCCGCGTTCATCAGATCAAAAACTTCAGCCTCTGCGCTGTAGCCACGATTCTCGACGATCTCAAGCAGCGGGTCCTCTTCAATCATCCGCTTTACAGTATCATCGATCAGATTCACTACCCAGAAAACAGCATCGAAGTAGAAGAACGCCACCTCGGTTTTTTTCTTGACTCCCTGTTTCATTATATCCACCGTGAATCTTGCAAGATCTTCGGCCATGGCGCTTGCAACCCCCACATAGTCCCTCCTGAATTCATAGCCCTTCGGTATGTTCGACCAGATAATGAACTTCCTGCCAGCCTGGAGCACAGGCCTGAAGGACTCTGCGGACGCAGTGGCATCTACAGGAGCCCCGATGATAATGTCCGCACCCATTGTGACAAGGTTTTCAGCTCCAGCCCTCTCCTTGGCCGTATCAAACTGAGGGTCCACCACTCCAACCAGCGTCATATTGAGATGCGTGAGCACATCCTTCAACCCCTTGAGCTGTGCGGTGGTGTAGTCGCCTGCTGAGGCATCCAGGACAAAACCAACCTTTGCATTTTTCTCCCTGATTCTCTTTACCTCGTTCACCGTCAGGACAAGCTCGGTATCCCAGGTTGGTGTTGCCCCGTACT
>CAZPCG010000440.1:0-2400 GCA_964584875.1 uncultured Spirochaetota bacterium | reverse complement strand
ATTCGCTCGTTCTGCAGAACGACCTTTGCTTCGGTCATGTCCGGGTAGACCCTCCTCACCCTTACAAGCCCCGTTGGAACCTGCACAACGCGTCCGGTTTTTCCCACCTCTCGTTTTGTCAGCACCTCGTACTCATCACCGGGCTTTACGCCGATGTTCAGACCCAGCTCAAAGAAAATCCTGTCACCCCTCACCTGTATAACACCAGACTTGATCTTGAACATGTCGATCTGCCTGATGTTGTAGGAGAGGGAGGATATCGCGCTGTCGACGGCTTTTCTTCCTGCACGGTCGAGGCTGGTGTCGCGACCCGAACCGTAGATTCGGATCGACTCCTCCCTGGTACCCTCACTGACATTTACAAAGAAGAAGTCGATTACCAGTTCAACCGCATAGGCAGGTACCACATAGGTGGTGGTACCAGAAGTAACCTCGGTTCTCTCTAGGAACACGTTATAATTAGAGAGAGATGGAAGAACCACGAGAAAGGACCCCACGATCCTCTCGAAATCTTCCCCCTTTATGACAACCGTGCCGAACTTCTCGTCGTAGGTGCCTTCCTTCTTTGCCTTCTGGACCTGAAGCTCCCTGATTCTGGCAATGAACTCATCAACATCCTTGGTCTCGAGCCTGTAGCCTCCATAACCCAGCACGTTGAACCTCTTCAACTTTACGAACTGATAGTTAATCGACGAATCGACGTAACCGAGGATATCCTCCGGCACATCGTAGGAGTAGTAGGTAAGCCCAAAGATGGCAATATCCTGTTGTTCGGAAACTTCGACTGAAAAGAGCACACCGGGGAGGGCTGAACAGAGCAGGAGCACGAAGGCAAAAATCCAAAATCTTTTTCGCACCCTGTTTCCCGGCATCTTCTCCGCACCGTGCCTTCTGGTATTCCAGATCATTCTAAAAACAATATAACACATCAAAGGCACAATAGCGAATCATGAAAATGATTCCTTGCCAACCCTATAATCCTTGACTGCCCCGTGTAAATTTACTAGTATTTAAACCTTGCAGAAAGGGTTAAGCCATGGGGAAGTTGATACTTCTGTCAGTAATTCTTGCCATCGGTATTACTGCAATACCCGGATGCAGGGCTAAGCGGACTTTTGAGGCTGAACGAAAGGAGATCTTCAAGGGAGTCCTCGATACAGCGGGGGACCAACTTCAAACCGGAACCCGCGGCGGTTCAATGGTTAGAGCCGACATACAGGAACTGGATACCCTCAACATCGTAACCACGAGATCAAGGTCTGTCCATGCAGTCCTGAAGCTGGTCTTCGAAGGGCTTTTAAGCATCAACCCTGTTACCGGCAAGGTGCAGGGGGGGATTGCGAAGGGATACAGCATCACCAACGACGGCCACTCAATCCTTCTCTCCCTCAACCGGAATGTCAGGTTCTCCGACGGCGCACCCTGCACTGCCGACGATGTTCTCTTTACCTTTGAAGAGATATACATGAACCCGAACGTGGACTCAAAGAAGACCGAGGTGCTGAGAATCAGGGACAGGCTCATCTCGATTGAAAAGATAGATGATTATACCATACGGATTGATCTGCCGGCCCCATACAGACCCTTTCTCTACGCCCTTACAGGGCTCCACATTCTCCCCAAACACATCCTTGCCCCGCTCATAGAGGAGAAGGGGATAAAGGCCTTCAACCGGGAATGGGGCAGTTTGGACAGCGACCCCTCCCGGGTAATCGGCACAGGGCCCTTCACCTTAAAGGAGGTAAAAAGGGGTGAATACATAAAACTTGAACGAAACCCCCTATACGGCAGGCGGGAAGGCGGGCTGTATTTTGAGGGAATGCCCTATCTGGATGAAATCGTTGAGCTCCTCGACCTTGACAACGAGACGAAACTTCTGAAGTTCCAGATAGGCGAAATCGACTTCTATGAGGTTAAGGACTACGACATTGCAAGCGGTGACCTTGACCTTCTCATAACAAACATGGACGAGGGGAATTACAGGATATTCACAGGCGGGCAAACCCTCAAGGGAAACCACTTCCTTGCCTTCAACCTCAACGGGAGTATCGTTGATGAAGAGAGGCTTGCGATTTTTCAGAACCCCGGATTCAGAAAAGCTGTATCCTGCTTCATCGACAGGGAATACATACGGGACGAGGTGTACAGAGGTTACGCATATATCGAAGGCTCGCCTGAGAGGAATGTTTCGCCTTTCTATAAAAAACTTGATGCCGAACCCCACGACCCTGCCGAAGGAAGCAGGATTCTTGGGGAGATAGGGCTTTCGGACAGAGACGGGGACGGCTACCTGGACCTCCCTTCTGGAAAGCCATTCAGCTTTACCATCCTCACAAATGAGGACAACCCCTTCAGGGTAAGAATGGCCCAGACCATCTCATCGAGCCTGAGGAGCGCCGG
>CAZPCG010000439.1:0-2403 GCA_964584875.1 uncultured Spirochaetota bacterium | reverse complement strand
ATATAAAGAGGCGATTTCAGAAGAGCCCTGGCAATCATTAACTTCTTCTTCTCCCCGCCTGAAAGCTCTGAGGGCATGCATGCGGCCTTATTTATAAGTTTCAGACGTTCAAGGAGCATACGGGCGTGTTCCTTCAAGCTTCCGATGGAATTTCCAGAAAAGGCGTTGGGAGAGAGGATATTTTCAAGGATGTTCAAATCCCTTATTAAGAATGTCTCCTGGGGGATGTAGCCGATGTAGCGTTCCCTGAACCGGCAAACTTCACTGTCCTTCGATTGCGGTACATGCAGATTGTGGAGTACCACATCCCCTCCTGTTGGTTTGATGATCCCGCACAACAGCCCCAGGAGGGTAGTTTTTCCGCTGCCTGTAGGCCCGATGAAGCAGGTGTAGGTTCCTTCATTGATATCTATGCTGATGCCTTTCACCGCCTCGACGGCTTGTCCCTGGAAGGGAGCGCTCATGTACCGTTTCGATACCTTGATCAGCTTGATGCTCACGATGAACCCCGTAGCATGTCGGTGATATCTCTTTTAAGAACCATGGAGAGCAGCAGTACGTATACCGCCATTTCTATGAGAACCACCAGGAAGATGGTTTGACCTCCGGTTGCTATTAGCTTTATCATTCTTGAACCCTCCATACCATAAAGGAAGAAGGGGAGGTAGATTGCTTTAAACAGTATCATGATTATGATAGAAAGTACTCCCAGGGCCGCGCCGCTCATCGAGAGGAGGAAAATTTCCATCGCTGTTACAAGAAGTACGTCGGACCTCCTTGCACCAAACATACGCAGAATGCCAAGCTCCTGCTTTCGCAGGTTCATGAATAGAACTGCCAGTGCTACGAGCACCAGGATGCAGAGAACAAGGGACGTAATGGTAATGGCAAAAAAGAACTGCCTCGTGTCCTTGAAATCTGGAAACCTGAGGAATTTGCTGGACAGGTTCATGAGAAAGACAGAATGTGCGATGAAGAATGCCATGGCAAAAAAAAGAAGGGAGGCAAACTTCCTCCGTTTTATGTTCGTGATGGCAAACCACAGTATATTCTGAAACATGGATTTTGACACCGCTGTTCAGAACGGGTATGGTATTGAGATGAAGCCGGCGTTCACGACACTAATCTATAAAAAATTGAAAGCCCCGGCAAGCTCTGCCGGGGCCCTTTGGGCGATACTGGATTCGAACCAGTGACTTCTACCATGTGAGGGTAGCACTCTACCGCTGAGCTAATCGCCCCTTTGCGATTATAATAGCAATCTTACATACACATGTAAAGAGAAAAATCTTCAGAGACGTCTCACTTTTTTCCCTTGATAACGAACTTCTCATCCCTCTTCGGAAACCGTTTCACCTCGTCCCTCTTCTCCTCGTATCCTTTTCTTCCGAGTATCCCGTAGGTGTAATGCTTTCCAGCTTCAACGCCAGGCTGATCGAGGGAGTTGATATTGTAGAGGTATCCTGCAAAAATCGTCTGCACCTCATAGAAATAGAAGAGCTGTCCCATGGTGTAGGGATTTATTTCGGGCATTGTGATCTCAATCGTCGGACGGCCCGATTTGACGAGCGCAAGAATCGTGGCCTTTCTCTCCGCATCGAGGAGCTCATTGATCGTATGCCCTCCCAGATATGAGAGCCCCTCATACTCCTCGTAAAGCACTGGTATGTTCAGGAAGTTGTTGAGATTCTCGACTGATAGTATGGTTATAACTTTGTCGAAAGGCCCTTCACGGTAGAGCTGGATCTGGGAGTGCTGGTCGATTGCACCAATTGCCTTCACGGGGGTTTGGCCGGCGTAGACGATCTCGCCGCTCAGGGCGTACTGCTTTCCGAGGCTCTCAGCCACAAGCTGCCTGTACCAGTCGGCGATATCGCCGAGGGCAGTTGAGTAGGGCATCAGGACCGCCATGTTGACGCCCCTCCGCACGTGGAGGTGATGGTGGATGACGGCGTTCATGTATGAGGGGTTGTGGCGCAGGTCGTCGGTTTTGCACATCCTGTCCATGAAGGCAGCACCTTCGAGCAGGAGGTCTATGTCGATCCCTGCAATGCAGGCGGGGAAGAGACCAACGGCGGAGAGGACTGAGAATCTTCCCCCAACCCCCTGCGGGATATCAAGCGTTCGAAAGCCAAGGTCCTGTGCGATCTTTTTCAACGCTCCCTTTTTCGGGTCTGTTGTCACCACCACCCGCCCGGAAAACTCCTGGGAGCCAAGGCGCTCGGTCATGAACTTCTGGAAGAGGAGGAAGTTAGCCATTGGCTCTGCCGTTGTGCCAGATTTTGAAATGATGTTTATAACCGTCTTTTCAGGGTCAAGGATATCGAAAAGCCCCTTTATCTCATCTGCATCGATGTTCTCGGCATAGAATATCCTCGGTGTTTTTCTGATTTCTCCCGGAAG
>CAZPCG010000438.1:0-2408 GCA_964584875.1 uncultured Spirochaetota bacterium | reverse complement strand
AGTATTTTCTGTTCAATCTCACCCTTCACATTTCTTCCATTTTGCATGAAAGAACCCTCATGCAAATAAAAATAATCTCTATTCGCCAAAACGAATAGAGATTATGAAGGATAATTCATTTCGATCACAGTCACCCGTGGGTCCAGGCCGCTTGCACAGGTACCACAAGCTGATTGTGAAAAACAGGAGGAAGGTCCATTCACCAGCCGTCCTGCATATCATCCTCGTCACGATGCTCTTCGCTGTAGATGTCCGTGACTGCTCTTAGCTCATCGAAGTACAGGTAGTACATTCCGTAGCTCTCCTCAGGATCTGTTCGCACGGTGAATCCCGTCAGGCTTATCCCGCGCCAATCCGGATTGTGGTAGTTGTGCTGTCCAATGCTTGCCGGTACGACCACTGAGACCTGCTTCCACCCTGCAAAATCGAGCGTTCCCATGTAGAGCAGCATTTCATTGCCTTTGAAGTCGAGCACATTGACGTACAGCCGGTGCCTGAAACTTCTCCCGGCCACCCAAACTGAAATCGCCTTGGTAATACCGGGAATTTTTATCGGTCTGCTCGGTGTTACGGTAAATTTGGCGTAGCCCCTCTGGTTGAAAGCGACCTTCACCCCCAGAACATACTCATTTTTCGTCCCATCGCTGGGGTCAATTTCCATTACCTCAAGAGGCCGCCCCTTCCTCTTCATGCTCTGAATGACCCCCTGGTCCACCGACAATGTAGCATTCCAGGTATCTGCATCCTCAAAATGGGTGATCGGGATATCCGCTATTAGCTGGCCTGCGGTCTGCACGCCGACCTGGAGATTCCTGATATCCTCCTCCTGTGCCCCGAGCATGAAGGGGGAAAAGATAAGAGGTATCATCACCGCGATAATAAAAGCTGCTTTCCTCATGTGCGTCCTCTCCTTGTCATTATCCTCAATTGCTCCGAGGGCTGCAACGTTAATTACTGCTTGCCCCATATCTCCCTCGATTTATCCGCCAGTATGTCGCCGTCAAACCGCTGCTTGTACAGATCGGTCAATACTTTCAGACGATCGAAATAAATCATGTAATCATCCACCCTCTCCGTGGGTTCAGTCCAGACGACAAAACGGACCAGGGTAAGGGGCTTCTCCATGGGAAGATACCGTATGAACTGGGGGATGTAGCCCGGAATCTCGAGGCTCAAATTCTTCCAGCCCATGTAGTGCAGGCTGCCGAGGCTAAACTTGTGGACAACTCCCCTGTAGTCCCTGAGATGGACCTCAAGATTATAGTAGTAGTTTGCACCCCATACCCATACGTCGAGCTTTTTTACATATCCGGGAATAACTATCTCCTCCTCCGGGTATATCGATATCGAGTTGTAGCCTTTCCTCGTAAAGGCAGCGCGTATCCCCATGACATATCTATTGGTCTCTCCCCCATATGAGCTTGAGACGGCAAGCGGAACACCTTCTATTCCGAACTTTAACTGCGGGAACCCCTCTGCGGTAAAACGTGATGCGGAAGCATGCCAGTTTCTGTCGTTATTTTCAAAATCCTCGAGTACGATGCTCCTGATATCCTCCATCTGGAAGCTCTGCCCAAACCCCGGGGTAAGGTACTGGGCGTTCAGCAATACCGGTGATAGGGCAATAGCAAGGAGGAAAAAGCCTGTGGCAAAGAATCTGCGCTTCATTCGCATTCTCCTTTTAAGATGAGAATTCGAAATGTCGAATAGACTTCTCTTTCTCTATATATCCTGCCTACTTCTATATGTATCGGTAAGCAGTTAACAATTTTTTAATACTTTTCGTGATACTCTCACTTCTGTCATAAAGTATAGGCTGCATAGGCACGACGTGTCAATACCAGTTTTACGCTCGTTTTATCAGAGCATTGTAACTCTCATGGGCCATGTAGGAGCTTCGCACTAAGGGGCCTGAGGCAACATGGAGGAACCCCATTGACCTCGCCTCATTTTCGTAACAGGTGAATGTTTCAGGGGGGATGTACTCATGTACCGGGACATTGGCGTTACATGGCTGGAGGTAATGGCCGATTGTTACAGCGTCACATCCTGCCCCTCGCAGCTGGTGAAGCACCTCAACCACCTCATCTCTTCGCTCACCAAGCCCGACCATGAGGCCCGATTTCAAAAATATTCCGGGATACTCCCTGTGCACATATTGAATGAACGCTATAGATCGCCTGTAATCAGCCTCTGGTCTTATCGTCGGATACAGGCGGGGCACCGTCTCAACATTATGATTAAATACATCGGGTTTGGCATTCGCAACGGTATCTATCGATGCTGTGTTTCCCCTGAAGTCGGGAGTCAGCACCTCAACTTTCACGCTGCTGTCCCACTCCTTCAAAAGCCGCACCGTGCGGGCAAACTGTCCTGCACCGCCGTCTTGAAGATCATCCCTTGTGACC
>CAZPCG010000437.1:0-2417 GCA_964584875.1 uncultured Spirochaetota bacterium | reverse complement strand
CCCTTTTTCGTGATGATGTAATAGTCCCTATAGGCCGAGAAGTTCTTTATCTCTATCGCCTTCAGCTCATCACCCCCCATCTCGCGCTCATAAATAATCGAAGGGATGAAGGCGCATCCCATTCCCATTTTCACCATCTTTATCAGCGCCTCTGGTAACCCTATCTCTGAAATGATGTTCATATCAGAAAAAGAGATGTGATGCTCCTCGAGCTTCTTCTCGAGGAATTTCCTCACCCCGGATTCCTTCTGGTTGATGATTAGCGGTGTTTCCTTCAACTCCGAAAGGGTTATCATCGATTGAATGTCGAAGTCCTTGCGAGCTATGAGCTTCAACTCATCGCCGGAAAAGCTCGTGTAGTTAAGCTCATAGTTCGTGATCGCTCCCACGAACCCGATGTCCAGCAGCTCGTTTTCGACCATGTAGGAGATATTCTCCGTATCGTTTATCTCGTAGATAATATAGGCATTCGGATACTGATTCTTGAAATCAACTATCTTTTCATATAGTATATGGGATGTGGGTATGTGGCTGGAGCCGATTTTCAGTATGCCCTCATCCTTTGAATCGATGAACTTCATCTCCCGCTCTAGATTATCCATCATGGTGAGCGTGTTCCTGGCAAATTTGTAGAAGAGTTTACCCTTTTTCGTCAGCTCAATACGCTTATGCTTCCTTCTAAAGAGAACAGAGCCGATTTCCCTTTCAAGCCTGTTTATCTGCTGGGTCACAGCGGGCTGAGTCAAGGCCTCTAGCTCTGCAGTTTTGGAAAAGCTCTTCAGATCGGCTATCAGCAGGAAGAGTTTCAACTGCTTCGTATTCATGGAGGTAAGATCGCTCCCCCGCTCAAGGGTATCATCCGAAATAATATAATAGTAATCCCCCGGAAGAAATAAAGAAAAAACACCGCAGGTTCACCTGCAGATATTCACGAGTCGAGCAACCTCGGGAGGTCACAGGTAAGGGAGTCGGCCTGGAAAGGGGTGTTGCTACACGGCAGCGAGGATAGATTCAATCCTCCTCCTTGCATCTTTTGAGTGAATCTCAGCGTCGGTGAGCCTCTCAAAGGGTTCAAGGTAATGGAGATCGTAATCCCTTCTGATCTTCTCCTCACCACCACCCGTAATGTTGAGAACGATCACATCATCTGGCTTCACCCTCTTCATTACTACTGCCTGCATGAGAGCGCCAAGGGCCACACCCGAGGCGGGGTGTATATCGGAGTTTTCACAGCGCTCGAAGAGTTCCATTGCCCGGTCCACTTCAGCATTGGTTACGGAGTACATACTACCGGACGATTCGGTAAGCACATCAAAGACTCCACCCCGTATGCTGTAAGGCGGTTTCCTGTTGGAGAGGACTCTGGCGCGGATCTGATTGATCTCCTCTTTTGCCCTATGCTCAGAAAGGGGTGGAAGGTTTCGCTGACCGTTGTTCCATGCCTCTGTCATCGGTATGAAGGGGTGGTTTTGTGCAAGGTGCAGCTTCATGGTGTGAGTGCCGTAGTTACCATCATCCCGGAGGCGGATATAAGACTCCCACGCTGCGATGCCGCCTGTCCCTGAGCCGATAGCCTGGAAATAGTGGTCGGGTATTTTTCCTATTACGTGTGATGCATCCAGTACGGTCGTTGCCATCCCTTCCCTTCTTGCAACGTTGGAAGCACCGCCCTCGGGGAAGAAGCCGTCAATTCCCGTGATCTTCTCAGCAAGGGTAATTGCGTCGAAGTAATCGCTTTCTCCACTTGCAACGATGAGCTTTACGCAATTCTCAAAAGGCTCAATCGACCAGATCTCCCTGATGCTTTTCTCCGGGATGGTCAGGATCAGGGGAATATCATTCTGCGAGCAGATATTGGCAAATGCCCGCCCGGTATTTCCAGCCGAGGCAACAACGATTGTCCCATCATGATCTTCGGGGACCCGCCCAAGCACCGAAGGAGCCTCAAGTTCCTTGAAGGATGCTGTTTGCATCAGCGCCCCCCTCTCGGGCCAGTAGCCGTTAAAAATGATATATAGATTTCTCAATCCCAGATGTGCTGCAAGCCCATCGCTTCGATAGGTAAGGGGCGCCCCGCTCACATTGAGCACCCGTTCAACTGGGAGAAAATCAATAAATTTGAACATTCCTGGCATATCTTCGTGTACGGTAAACTGCCTTTTTGTGTAAATTGTTCTGAGCAGCGCCGGACCATGAACGTAATCGCATTCTAAACGGAAATGATCATCCTCATACACGGCACCACACTCCATGCACCTCAACACGTACTTTAGCATCTTAATCTCCCCTGTTAATCTATCATGTCTGAAAACCGATCTATGTATATTGGTATATTCAGCAAAGCTTGTTCTTTGGAAGTTTCTGTTTTAAAGGCGAAAATTCCAAGCTTACACGAAAAATTTAATATATTTTAAACG
>CAZPCG010000436.1:0-2417 GCA_964584875.1 uncultured Spirochaetota bacterium | reverse complement strand
GACTTGGCGGAAAGAAGGGCATCATCAGGCAGACGGAGTTTTTTCTGTACTCGGAGAATGACCGCAGAAAGCTCGAGGCCTGCAGGGGGCTCGGTCTCCAATTCCCCGAAATAACGGGTTGGATCAGGGCAAACAGAGGCGAGCTGAGATTCGTCAGGGAGACGGGATTGAGGGAGACAGGCATGCTGACCTCATGCTCTGACTACCACATCTTCCTCAAACAGAACCAGACCCGCAGGGAGGCCATGGAGCAGTACCTCGAGGCGGTGGATGCAGCACTTGAAGCGGGAATCAGGCCGCGCTGCCACCTGGAAGATATAACAAGGGCCGATCTCAGAGGGTTTGTCCTCCCATTCGTCCAGCGGCTTGAGAAAATGACCGGGGGAATGCCAGATCACCGGAGGGTGAAGTACAGGCTCTGCGATACCATGGGTTTCGGTCTGCCGTTCCCCGGGGTGGCCGAGCCGAGATCCATCCCGAAGCTCGTCTGGCGCCTGAAGGAGGAGTGCGGCGTGCCGTCCGGGAGGCTCGAGTGGCACGGGCACAACGATTTTCACAAGGTTCACGTCAACGGCATCTACGCATGGATCTGCGGTGCCGATGCGGTAAACACGACACTCTTCGGTTTCGGCGAGAGGACGGGTAATCCACCGCTTGAGGGAGCGCTCATCGAATACATCTCACTAAAGGGAGATATGGCGGATATGGACCTTGGAGCAATCACTGAACTTGCAGAATACTACGAGAGGGAGGTGGGGGTCTCCATACCGCCCAACTATCCCTTCGTGGGCAGGGACTTCAACACAACCCGGGCTGGAATCCACGCAAGGGGACTGAGGAGGAACGAAGAAATCTACACGATTTTCGACACAGTCAAACTGCTCGGCCGCCCGCCGAAGGTTGCAATCTCGGATAAATCAGGGACGGACGGAATAGCCCTCTGGGTCAACAGTTTTCTCGGACTGAAGGGTGATGAGCGGCTGACCCTGACAAAAGTTGCCCCAATCCAGCGCTGGGTGATGGATCAGTACGAGAAGGAAGGGCGTCTGACTGCGATCTCCGATCAGGAGCTTGAGGAGCAGATAAAGACGCACTTTCCCGATCTCTACAGGCGAGCGAAAGCCGATGCCGGGTCGCCAGGATATTCCAATGTATGACGTCATAGTTGTTGGGGCCGGGCCAGCCGGTGCAACAGCAGCACGGCACTGCGCCGCACACGGGTTAAGGACCCTGCTCATAGAGAAAGAAAGAACACCACGTGACAAGCCATGCGCAGGTGGAGTGACCCTTGCGGCAGCACGGGAGCTTGATTTTCCCCTTCCTGAGAGCGTGATAGAGCGCAGGTGCCGCGGTCTGAGAATAACCTACGGCAGCATCACCACAACGGTGTCCCATTCGGAAACAGTAACCTACACGGTGAACCGTCGAACCTTCGACGCCTTACTCATCCAGAAAGCAGTGGAGGCCGGAGCAGAAGTCAGGGAGGGAGAGGAATGCCTTCAGGTGCAGACAGCAGGTGATGGAGTAAAGGTGAAAACTACTCGGAGCAATCTGAAGGCAGGAATCGTCATTGGGGCCGACGGCTTCTACAGCAAGGTGCTTCGCTCACTGTTTGGCGGCTTTGACAGGAGTGAGACTCGATTCTGCGTCACCTCAGAGATTCCACTTTCCGAAGAGGAGATATCGGAGCGGATGGGTGATTTCGTGACCTTCCATTTCGGCCTCGTTCCTATGGGGTATGCATGGCTCTTCCCTAAAAAGGACAACGTATCGGCTGGCATCGGGTGCGGGTTCCCAAAGTCAAGGGACCTCCCATCAAGGTTCAGGGAGTTCCTCGCACTTCACGACCTCCCCACCGATCTGACCAGCAGGGGGTGCTTCATCCCGGTATCCCGTTTCAGGCGTGAGGTATATACGGACAGAGTTATGCTATGCGGAGATGCTGCAGGGTTCGTCGATTCTTTCAGCGGAGAGGGAATACGCTTCGCCATCGCATCTGGGCGGCTTGCCGCCCTGACCGCTGCCTCAGCATTTGAAAAGGGTGACTTCTCTGCCCAAACCCTGAGAGCGTATCAGGAAGAATGCCTCAGCACCTTCGGCACCGATCTTGAGTGTGCAGGCAGGATGAGCGATCGCCTCTTCAGGCACCCTCACCTCATATTGAGCACCGCCATACGAAGTGAAAAAGCCATGCACCAATACCTGAAAACAATCACAGGCGACATGCGTCTCAGGGAGTTTTCCCGGTGGCTTAAAAAAAGAGCGTTATTCTACCTCAGCAGAAGGCTCATCGTACCAGTGCGATGGCAGCGTACCCCACAACCCCCGAGGCCCCTCCACCACCCGTAACATCGCCCGAGTTTGCATAGTGGATGAACACTGCCCTCACATCGGATGCGTGCATGCCGCTTGACAAA
>CAZPCG010000435.1:1299-2421 GCA_964584875.1 uncultured Spirochaetota bacterium | reverse complement strand
TGAGGCTTCCTGCATCATCGGAGGCTAGCCCAACCCGTGCCAGCCCATCCGAAGCAGGCACTGCCCAGGCAAAAAAGTTGGGGGCTACATCCCTTCCAAAATATACCTCAACAAAATCCTCCCGCTGCGGTCTGTACGGCACCATCGCCTGAACGGCAAAAAGCATCTTCTTTGGACCCGAAAGACCAGCCCACTTCGCTACCCTGCTCTGAGGCCCATCAGCTCCAATGAATACCCTCGCCTCCTCTACCCTCTTCTCCCCATCCTCCTGCAAACGTATACTTGTACCCTCAAGACCAGTAGCCCTGCACCCAACCCTCACCTCTACACCAGCACCCTGAGCTTTCCCCAAAAGCTCCTGATCAAACCTCCCCCTGTCTATTACCACAGCCCTCACATCACCACCGTCAATGCTCAAACGCCTTCCATCAGGGGTGTACATAAACGCCCCTCTGATCTCTCTCAGGATACAACCTCTGCTTGCACCCGATTCGTTAAATGTCCGAAGGCTTATCAAACCGCTACACTGCATGCCCTTTTTATCAAAGCCACCATCCTCAACAAGCAAAACACTTGCACCTTTCTCCGCAGCTACCCGGGCTGCCGTGGTCCCTGACGGCCCTCCACCCACCACTATTACGTCAAATTGGGATTTCAATAAAGCGTCCTCTTATATCGGGAGTTTGTGGCCAGCCGCCTCTCCAACTCCCGGACCCGCTCGCGTAGACGCTGATTCTCCCTCTCAAGCAGGCGCTGCCGATCCTCAATCGAAGCGATTCTCCGTGAAAGTTCCACGATCAGCTCTGCCGCTGATGGTCCACAAAGGTTTCCAGCGCATGGACCGGATGTCCATACTTGGCCTCCCAGTCGGCGCGAACCCGCCGGACAATCAGGCCCAGCAGGTGACTGGCCAGGTGCGGCACCCTGACCCAGGGAAACACGAGGTAACGGGTGTTGTTAGTTAGAAACCCCAGGTTTCTCTCCCGTGCACCCCGGTCCCACCCAATCCAGGCGTCGCGTGCGGCAGGCCATATCCTTTATCCGCCCCTGCGCGTTGCGCCATCCCCAGCGGCGGCACAGCTCTTTGCTCAGCTGCGTTCTTCACCACTGGGGATGTTCGGC
>CAZPCG010000435.1:0-1289 GCA_964584875.1 uncultured Spirochaetota bacterium | reverse complement strand
GAACGCCTGTCATGGTGACTATGGTAACAGATGTTTGTCGAGGAGTCTAGCTTTATTTTCGGGAATTGATTATTGCCTTAGCTCCGTTACGAAGTATTAGATAATCCTCTCCCCTTGAGGGGAGAGATAGGTGAGGGGTGAATGATTGATTAGTCGCTGGTGAACAATTTCACATTCAAGCAGTGAATACACCTCCACCAGCTCAATAATTAGTTTCTAACTTCTTAAACTTCAGATAGTTATTCTAATAGCAACAGCCAGATACCTCCAAAATGCTAATTATTAACAAGAAACTAATTAGTCACCCCCTCACCCTAACCCTCTCCCCCTTATATAGGGGGAGAGGGTTTCGCATGCATTGAGTCTCCAATCAATTCAGAAGATTTTATTTTAATGCGGTTAATGGAATAATCATTTCTCTTTTTTTGTTGCTTACGTGGAGAGTTATTCTATTCTCGGTTTACAGGGAGCATCAGGGTAGGGTTACCTGAGTAGTTACTAATTCTCAAAGACGAAAAATTGTAACTCCTTGACGAAGGGATGGTCTCGGGAATCATCGAGTAGAAGATAGGGATGTTAATGGGTAAAAACCAGTGATTTTTATCCTGAAAAAGGTATTAAACCCCTTTCTTTCACCACCCGGGATAATTGTAATTTTCCTGATTGTTTCAGGTGTATGGCTTTTATCCAGAAGATACTTGAAGGCGGGATTTATAAATCTCATCACCGGTATTTTGTTATGGATTCTTTCTATCTCACCTGTTTCAGATGCCCTGCTACAGGGACTTGAATCTGAACTAAAAATCCCTGTGGAGCCTCAAGGGGATGTGATAATCCTTCTTGGGGGAGGGTCGAGGGATAAAGCACCTGACTTGTCAGGCATCGGTGCACCCGGTGGGGATACCATGATAAGGATAGTAACTGTCGTTAGACTTCAGAAGAGGCTTGATGTTCCTATCCTGGTGTCAAGTGGCAGGATCAGCTTGAAAAAACCAGCACCTCAATCCATGAATATCTGGGTCTTCTTTTCTATAAGAACGCCTACTAAGAGTTCGCTAGTACTCCGTATTCCTTTTCAAGAAAAGCCTTTATTCTTCGCCATCCAGGAAACATTGCTTTTTAAAGAGGTTTTTCAGGAGGCTCTATTTGTTGACATTTAAAGAAAACAGTCATGAAGCTCTGGTGGCCACATAATGAAGCAATATATGCTACACTTTTAGCTCACCTGCTCACAGGAGAAAAACACTCGGTCCAGTTACCTGGTTTCAGGTGTGTCCTGCTCCAGACCG
>CAZPCG010000434.1:0-2429 GCA_964584875.1 uncultured Spirochaetota bacterium | reverse complement strand
GTCAAGCTCCTGGTAAAAATCCCTGAGGAACCTGAAGCCGGTTCCATGAACTTCGTTCAGCGCATCGACGGCAACTGAGGCATTCTTTGACAGACGGTTATACTTTTCCATGGCCTCCTTTGTTTTCTCGGCTCTTTTGCCCGAGAAAGCCACCACGATGGAGTAGCCCGAAGGCAGCTCGATGATATCCAGCACCTCCGTGGGACAGTATCGGCAGTAGAGGAGCTTGCCCCTCCTCCCGAGGAGTATTGCCGTGTGGTCTTCGGAACCGCCGAAGGTACCCACACCCCTGTCCCCCTTCAGGTCTCCAAAATCGAGGCCGTTCTCATAATGTGCTAGGTACATTGAAAGGGACAGAAGAAAATTGTCTATTCCACCCTGATCGAGCTTTAATCCTGCTTTCCTGCCGTTTTCAACAATCAGGGACTGAAACCGTGTGCTATCAAGAAGGTCATTGCATGAAGCAAAGAGGAGAAAATCGGAGATCACCTTTGAGGATGAACCCGAGGTACCTCCACCTATGGGGATATCGCCGATGAACACCGCCTTGATGTTCTGGAGAGCAGGAAAGCCGGTGTCTCTGAGGTTTTTCGACAACCGCTCGGCCACCCTTAATGTGTACTGCGAACCGAAACCCTCAACGAGAAGCTCAGGCCCTTGATCCTTCATCCGCAATACGGTCTTCCCAAGGGCGGGAACTGCATTGACAAACTCAGATTTATCATCTAATGATAAAGCACCAATTGCAAAGAAGTTCTTTGGCCCTGACATCACGAGCGTTCTTCCGCCCTGATAGTCGGTGTGCTTGCCCAGAAGCTCAACCCTGTTTGGCACGGAGATAACGCTGATGCGCCTCAGATCCGCTCCGGAGGCAAAGTGAGTGCGGAACCCTTCAACCACCGCTTCAAAGTTTTTCCTCTTTGAATCAAGAGTATTCCGGTCTTCTCCAAAAAGCTCCGAAAAAAAATCTGAGCTTTCGAGAAAGCTGTTCAGATGCCTTTTCATCGGAAATCCCCTTATCCCCGATTTTACAAAGGTGAGAATAGGTTTTTAACAAGCTTTAAATCTCTGATGCGATAGACAATTTGTAACACATAAACTTCAGACATATCATCTTTCTCATGTTTATATTATACAATAATCCTTTAATTATACATATAGCATCTCTCAAAAATTTGCTATTTTCATCGATTTCATGCATTTTAAACAGAGAAAAAATTCGTTATAAAAGTTTTATTCTATAAAAGGGACTGTAGGGGCATGTACAATGAATGTTCTTGAGGGAAAAGTGGCATACATCACAGGGGCTTCGAGGGGCATAGGTCGCTCCATAGCGCTGCGACTCGCAAAGGAGAAAGCGCACCTTGCCATTTGCGGGCGAGATATCCATGCCCTTAAAAAAGTTGAAGCTCAAATTCTTTCCGAGCGTGCGCCGCAGCCATATATAAAAAACTTCGATGTTACAGATGAAGCTTCCCTTGTCGCTTTTTACAGGGAGGCACGGCAAACACTCGGCCCACCTGACATCCTGATCAACAACGCCGGCTACAACTTCAAAAAGGCCCCCATCTGGGAGGTCAGTACGGGGGATTTCGACAGGATGATAGCGGTAAACCTCCGTGCCCCCTTCATACTCATGAGGGAGGCATTCTCAGACATGAAGGAGAAGGGCCGGGGACATATCGTAAACATCCTCTCAACGGTCTGCCACTACAGCATCGAGACCATGGGCGTGTACACCGCAGCCAAGAAGGGGCTCCAGGCGCTGTCCGATGTCTTCCGCAAGGAGGCAAGGCCCTTCAATATCAGGGTGACCTCGATTTATCCCGGAGGGGTGGACACAGAGTTCCGCAAGGTGCCCCGCCACGACTACATGAAGCCTGAGAGCGTTGCCGAGGCGGTGTGTGCCTGCCTGAAGCTCCCTGAAGACCTCGTGGTGCACCACATGACCTTTCGTCCCATGGTGGAGACGAATTTTTAATTTAATGATCAGCTTTTATCCTTGCAAACCTCAGAAGATTTGCATTCGTTACCACGTTAATCGAGCTCGTTGCCATAGCAGCCTCTGCGATAACGGGATGCAGAAATCCGAGAATTGCTGCAGGTATTGCTATCGTGTTGTAAAAATACGCCCAGAAGAGGTTCTGCTTGATCTTCCTGAAGGTGGCTTTCGATAGCTTTACCGCCGATACCACGCTCGAGAGATCACCCCGGACAATGGTAACATCCGATGCCTCTATCGCAATGTCAGTACCGGTTCCAATTGCTATGCCCACATTCGCCTGTTTGAGTGCAGGGGCATCATTGATGCCATCACCGACCATTGCCACAATGCCACCCTCCTCCTGGAGCCGCCTGATCTCGTCGACTTTCCCGTCAGGCAGTACTTCGGCAAGAACGCGGGATATTCCAACTCGCCTTGCAATCGC
>CAZPCG010000433.1:0-2436 GCA_964584875.1 uncultured Spirochaetota bacterium | reverse complement strand
TCCACCCGCTCTTTATCACCCACCACTCGATCGAGCTCTCCCCCCTGGCACGAAGGAACGACAGTGACCCGGGTACCACCGACCGCTTCCAGCTCGTTGTCAACGGCTGGGAGATTGTAAACGCATACAGTGAGCTCATCGATCCCCTCGATCAGCGGGCCAGGCTAATGGAGCAGGCGAAGCTGCACGCAAGGGGCGATCCCGAGGCAATGGTCATGGACGAGGACTTCCTCCTGGCGATGGAGCATGGAATGCCTCCCATATCTGGCTGGGGCATGGGGGTTGACAGGTTCATCTGCCTGCTCACCGACCAGGACAATCTGCGGGATGTCATCCTGTTCCCTCTCATGAAGCCAGGTGATAAGGAAGAAAACCCATAAATAACCTGTTTACTTCTTTAATGATTCGTGATACATTATCTAAAAGCCTGCTGTGCCCGTGATGCAGGCAACCCGATTTTTGAGCCAACATTTTAAAATGAGGGGATGTCAATATTTAGCTGCGAATTGCACTCGCCCGCAGGGTTTTAGAGTACATGAAGCAGATGTGAGACAACCCACGTGAGATCCAGGTCTCAAACAGGGCCCTGCACACGGCATAAGCGGGTTTAAAAATATATTATTATCTCCCTTAACTTGTTTCAATGAAACTGCTTCCTGTACTCGGCGATCTCGATCATTGGAGGGCGTTCATTGGTGGGGATATCAGAAACTATGATATCGTGGATTGATTCAAGTACGGATAGCGCAATGTGAGATGTGTTCAACTTCTTCAAGATATTCGCCTCACCGTATTTTATCAAACGGTTGAGGAATGTATTTATAATTCCGAAAGACATCCTGCTCAGGGCATGCACCGGTTGGTTGCGGTGAACCCGCCGGTCAAGATCAACCTGGCCGATGCTCTGTATGCCGAAGGTGTGATAGATGTCTATGAGGTGTCCTATCTCCACCCCATACCCGACGGAGAATGGTAGCTTTTCAAGGAGAGATCTCCTGCCCGCATACTCCCCGCTCAAAGGCTGTATGAGATGGGCAAGTTCTGTATAGAACATGGAAAAAAGCGGCCGCACAAGAATTTCAGTAACCCTGCCGCCTCCGCTGGGGGATACCTCGGTTATTGACTTTATGGGCCGTTCATAGAAGGCCTTAACGTAGGCCAGGTGCTCGTGGTAAAGAAGGGGGCCCACAAGACCGTAGAGGAACTTTGGCGCAATGTTGCTGATGTCGGCGTCAATCCAAACGATGATGTCGCCCCTGAGTACGTATAGGCTCTTCCACAGGTTCTCCCCCTTTCCCCTGAATGAGCCGTACTGCTTCAGTATCTCCTTCGACATGAAAACCTCTGCTCCAAACTGTGCAGCAACGGCGCATGTGTTATCGGTCGAACCGGAATCGATGACGGCAATTTCATCAATCAGCGGGTAGCGGTCCATGAGCTCTGTTTTCAGCACAAGGATCTCTTTCCCGATTGTCTGCTCTTCATTCAGGGTTGGAAATGCAAGTGAAATAGCAATGTTCTGCTTCTCTTTCAGACCGACCAGCTTTTTCTTGTCGTTGAACTCACTGTTATGAAAGGTATTCTGGAGAATTACGCTATCCATGGTCATTGTTGCTGTACGACCCCCTGCACGGTAATTCTGCCAAGCAGTGCAATGAGCTGGTTGAACCCGGTTTCAATATGAAAAAGATTTACATATTCTTCCTTGAAGCTCTTTTTACCGGTTGTGATTCCAACGGAGATGGCAGGTATACCGAATGAGTTCAGAACAGCTGTTTTATCAGACATCGAAACAAACTTCGATTTTATCCTCAGCTCGTTGTGCACCTCCTTGAGCTTTTCGATGAGAAAGGCGTTTAGCTCTGCATTCCCGACCGGAATAAGCGAGTTTGTATTAACGATAATAGAGGCCCCTGTTTCATGAGCTATTTTATTAATCGTAGCGCATACAGCAGTTTTCGACATCAAAAGAGCATTCATATCTCCTGAATAAATCTCAAGTTCCAACACGCCCTCCGAAGGGTAGTAACCGTACCCTACCCCTGCAAGGAGCCGCGCTACATTTAGCGTGGTTCTGTTTTCATCATCCCATTTGATGCTCCCGAGCTGAAAGGCGATGTTTGATAAAATGGATATGGCAGAGCTACCCTCCGAGCTGTCTAACACGGGGCGCTCATTGGTTTTAACGCTAACCGTCAGCTTGCAGTTTCCAAGCGGCTTCGTCTCGACATGGTCAATCTGAAGCCCCACTATGTAAAGCGTGGAGGAAATGGTTCCCCTAAAGCCCCTGATAAAGCTCTCCAGTGCAGCGAAGGTCGAATCGGTGGACGAGAGATTGGTAAAGAGAAAGAGCAGGTTCTTGTCATAATGAACATTGTTCTTCTGTATGTATTCGGCAAGCACCAGAAGGGTTGCAACGCCGAGACTGTTATCGGC
>CAZPCG010000432.1:2322-2437 GCA_964584875.1 uncultured Spirochaetota bacterium | reverse complement strand
AAGAACTTTCATTCGGCTATGACACAATCCAGGCCGAATTAGATACTTTGCCCAAAGGGGCTAAGCGTAGACTGAAAGAGGTCAAGCTTTATGAGGTTTCGCCGGTTGTCTTTGC
>CAZPCG010000432.1:0-2312 GCA_964584875.1 uncultured Spirochaetota bacterium | reverse complement strand
ACTTTGGGTCAAGAGGGGGGAGTTGAATCTTGAAGTTCAGAAAGCAAAAGAGGTTCATGCCTTGATGAAACAAGAGGCCATCCAAGAACTTTCATTCGGCTATGACACAATCCAGGCCGAATTAGATACTTTGCCCAAGGGGGCTAAGCGCAGACTGAAAGAGGTCAAGCTTTATGAGGTTTCGCCGGTTGTCTTTGCTATGCAGGAATTGGCAAAGATTGAAGAGGTCAAGGCCGACGACACGGGCGACGAGCCCACGGAATCAAAACCATCAAAAGAAAACCACGTGTGTCGGGTGAATGACGGGGAATACATCAGGTATCGCAGCGAAACACGAAAGCACAATGGAAAACCATATACCATAAGATTTGGCACACGAAAGAGCGACGGAAAATCTGAGGAGTACGAATACTTTTACCCCGTGGAGCATTGGTCTGCACCCGAGGCCAGGGCTCACTGTAAAGAGCACGAAGGTAAATTTGAGGCAGCTATAAAATCAATCGAGGAAATTTTAAATACGATTATCGAATGGGACAAAAAGGATTGCCCGACTTGTCCCGCCCATCTAACATCGGAACAATCGGAACTTATCGCGAAAGCGATTAAATCACTAACCGCACTCAGAGAACACAACGAGCCGCCAGGTGGCACTCGCCTGGTCCCTGAGCCGCAAAACCTTGAGTTCATTATTAAGGGATTGAATGAACTCAGGGGGTCGAATGAGCCGCAGAAGCACTCATTCGATGAAATCACCGAATCCCTAAAAAATCTAATGGAGGAATTAAAATGAGTGAAGAATTAGCAAAAGAGCAAAAAGATGCTCTGGTCAAAGAAGTTTCTGCCCTTGTGATGAATTCAGTCAACGACAAGACCACGGAAATCAAAAACCTGTTCACCGAGATGAAGGACAACATCAAGCTCTTTGAGGACAAGAGGCTGACAAAAGCAGAGTTTGAGGAAAGAGACAAGAAAATCCAGGCCCGAATGGACGAGCTCGAGAAAGCCGTGAAGAGACCCATCCTGAATGCGGCCGACGAGAAGAAAGAGAAATCGCCCGAGATGAAAGCCTTTAGTTCTTATCTCAAGAAAGGGACGCTAACCCCCGAAGAGCAAAAAGTCCTGACCATCTCTGACGATACTGGGGTTGGCTATCTTGCACCGAAGGAATACGTTGCCGAAATCATTAAGGGCGTTGCGGAGATTTCCCCAATTCGTTCTCTTGCTAGTGTTGTAAGCACGGATAAAAATTCTCGCCAGTCTCCCAAAGAAACAGGGACTTTCGACGCAGGCTGGGTTGCAGAAATTGGCACCAGAACGGAAACAACTGGCTTAAAGTTTGGGCTAGAAGAGATTCCTGTTCACGAAATGTATGCTCTTGTAAAAATTTCTCAGCAAGCACTAGAGGATTCAGCCTTCAACCTTGAGGCTTATCTTCAGGAAAAAATTGTTGAGAGATTCGCCTATCTTGAAGGAGTGGCTGAAGTATCTGGCAACGCAGTCGGAAAACCTGAAGGCTTCCTGACCAATGCCGCTGTGGATGCGACGACTGTCGTTTATGACGTGTCTGACGGTGCGATTCTTATCAATGGGATGATTGATTTAATCGTTTCCAAGTTGAAATCTGCCTATTCCAGAGTAGGAACGCTAGTGGCAAACAGGGGCACCATTGCATATCTCAGGAAGGCTAAGGATGCCAGCAATCGTTATTACTGGGAGCCTTCTTTCCAGGCCGGGACTCCCGGTGTTTTCTTGGGTGTTCCCATCGTAGAGGTTCCTGATATGCCGGCATTGACAACGGCCGGATATAAGGGCATGGCATTTGGAGACTGGAAACGGGGTTATCTGATTGTTGATAGGATCGGAATGTCAGTCCAGCGCCTTGTTGAGAAATATGCTGAATACGGTCAAGTTGGATTCATGGCAAGAAGGCGTGTCGGCGGTCAGGTTGTATTAGCAGAGGCACTCGCTATTGGCATCAGCCAGGCATAAGGAGGAACAAGATGAGAGACCTGTATCACAATCTTCTACCAGTCAAAACCATCGACCCCATTGTCGGCAATAACACGGCAGAGGGAACGGGAACGGCGGTTGACTTGCAGGGCTATGAGGGAGCGCTCATGATTGCCCACCTCGGGGCATCGTTGGACACCCTGAGCGGCTCTGTCTATGTGACCGTTAGTTTCCAGGAAAGCGATACGACAACCGCTGGCGATTTTGCCAACATTGCAACCGCCGATCTTCTTGGCGGCGCAAATGACGTTGTAATCGATGCAGCGGCTGAGGATGAGGTAATTATCACCCGTGCTTATGTC
>CAZPCG010000431.1:0-2446 GCA_964584875.1 uncultured Spirochaetota bacterium | reverse complement strand
CTTTTGAATAGGAGGTCACGATGATGCTGTCGTTATAGGCTTGAAAGACGGCGGGTACAGTGTTACCGTCATAGACTATCTTTCTATATGGCTCATCACTTACGAGGTAGATTGTTCTTCCAAGCTCCCTGCTTTTTCGTGAGAGTACCCCGCTCAGTTCTTTTAGCACCTCTTTGGAGTAGATGTGTCCCGAGGGGTTGTTTGGGGAGTTTATGATAACTGCTGCTGTCTTCTGTGTTAGCCTTTTTGAAAGCGCTTCGGTGTCAGGGTCGAAGTTATCCCTGCAGGGCACCGTTTCAAGCCTGCCTCCGTGGTTGTCCACGTAGGTTCCATATTCGATGAAGTAGGGGACGCTCACCACCACGGTATCACCCGGGTTGATGATGGTTTTCAAAACGACGTTTAGCCCTCCGCCCGCCCCGCAGGTTAGCACAACGTGCTCCCCCTTTACAGGGACTTTTTGCTCATCGGAGAGGTATCGGGCGATTGCGCTTCGTACCTCGGGATACCCGGCATTCGGCATATAGCTGTGCTTCTGAGGGATTTTCTCCCTGATTATGCTCAGGAGGGTTGAGGTGAACTCCGCAGGTGGATCTAAGGCAGGGTTTCCGAGGCTGAAATCGCAAACCTTCTCCGCACCGTGCAAAGCCTTGAGCCTGTTCCCCTCCTCGAACATCTTTCTGATCCATGAGGAGCGGCCCATCATCTCCCTGATCTTCTGTGATATCGGCATTGCATCTCACCTCGATTTTCCCGAAAGGAATGCCTTCCAGTTTTCCTCTAAGAAGCCTTCGGGAACCTCCTCCTCTATGGCCTGCCTCCAGGAGTTCTCGGGAAAATCGACGTAGTTTGACAGGAGGCCTAAAAGGGCGACGTTGAGAAACTTTACGTTCCCTATTTCACGCTTCAATATTTCAGGATCGAGGAGTACCAGATTCCTGCACCTTTTCTTCAACTCATCATCTATTTCAAGGGGGTACTCCTTCATCTCAGCCGGGGGTATCCTTGTGCTTGTGGCTATAACTATGCTTTCGGGATTGGCATACTCCAGCCATCTCAGGGTTTCCATCTCTTCCAGGGAGAAGAGTATGTCGGCCTCACCCTTTGAGATGACGGGAGAGTGAACTTTTTCGCCGAACCGGATATGGCTGAACACGGAGCCTCCCCGCTGGCTCATGCCGTGTACCTCGCTCTTCTTCGCATCGTAGCCTGAGTACACTGCAGCGAGGGTGAGGATATCGCTTGCGGTTATGATTCCCTGACCGCCAACTCCCACCATGAGAATGTTGAAAACCGGTTTTTTCACCTGATTATCCCTCCCATTCCTATAGAAGGACAAGGCTGCCGTATAATGTTGCAAACCGGTTTTTTCACCCTTTCTCTCTCCTGAGTTTTCGCCTCTTTAAGACCACGCATTCCCCCTTCACCACGAGGAATGAAAGCCGGTCAGTCTGGATCAGTGAAGTAATAGCATCCTCGATTTCTCGCGGCTTATAGGCATCGACTATTCTCACATCCTCCCGGGACATCCCAACCGCCTCGCACAGCTTCACGTAGTCCAGTTTTACCGTCTCCTCGCCGTCGATCCGCTCCCCCGAGCACGGGTTGGGCTGCATGCCCGTCATGGCCGTTGTCCCATTGTCGAGGACGATGATGAGAGCATTGCGCTTGTTGTAGGCCGCGTTCAAAAGCCCGGGTATGCCGGAATGAGCAAAGGTTGAGTCGCCAAGCACCCCAACCACATGCTTTCTGCGGTTTTTTCCTTCAGCGATCTCTATGCCCTGGGCAACGGTGACAGCGGCTCCCATATCGACGCAGGTGTCGATGGCAAGAAATGGCGGCAGGGCACCCAGGGTGTAGCAGCCGATATCCCCGGTAACGGTAAGCCCGAGGTTGTGGAGGGTTGTAAAGACGGTTCTGTGCGGGCATCCCGGGCAGAGCACGGGAGGTCGGGGCGGGAGCGGGAAATCGGTGTGCAGGCTCTCCACGGTGAACTTCACTCCCGTGTGTCCCTCATGGTTCATCGGCAACCGGATGAGATCAGGGTTTAGCTCTCCGGTAATTGGGAAGTGCTTCTTTCCCTCCACCTTCATCCCCATCGCCCTGATCCTCAGCTCAATGAAGGGGTCAAGCTCCTCGACGACGTATACCTTCTCAACCCTCGCGTAAAACCTCAATATCAGCTCTTCGGGGAGCGGGTATATCATTCCAAGCTTCAATATTGAGGCTGAGGGAAATACTTCTTTGACGTAGTTGTAGCATATGCCTGAGGTGATGAATCCGAGCGATGTATCGTGGAAGTTAAGCCTGTTGATGTCGAGCAGGTTTGCATCCCGCCCGAGCTTCAGCATTCGCCTCTCGACCTCGACATGCCGCAGCCTGGCATAGCCTGGGATCATTACGTACTTCTCAATATTACGCCTGAACCCCTGTGGCACTGTGCTCT
>CAZPCG010000430.1:0-2455 GCA_964584875.1 uncultured Spirochaetota bacterium | reverse complement strand
GCTGAGCTAGGGTGGCAAAAAAAGTGCCGAGAGGCGGAATCGAACCGTCGACACGCGGATTTTCAGTCCGCTGCTCTACCGACTGAGCTATCTCGGCACAATTCAACTTACCCTATTTTAATATCTTTTTATTTACGAGTAAACTGTTTTTTCACTATGATTAAAGCCGTTACAACGGCAATCTTTCTCGACTTGAAGTAATTGCGTATGGATGTTACCTTATAGTCATACTCGCTCTCTGAATGAGAAGAAAGAAGGCTTCCAGGCTCTCCACAGCTTAATGTTCGTCGGTATATCGGTACCCAGATGAATCCAAACATCACTCAAAAGCTTGAAAAGCTCAGGAAGATACTGAAGAGTACCTGTGGTTGCGGGGTTGCCTACTCGGGAGGAGTAGACAGTTCCCTGGTTCTGCAGGTTGCCCATGAAGTGCTTGGTGATCGGTGCATTGCTATCATTGCCACATCCTCAACCTACACCAGAAAGGAGTTCGAGGCTGCTTTGCGCTGGGTGCGGAACCAGGATATCCCTTACAGGATCATTCACTCCGAGGAGCTGGAAATTCCTGGTTTCAATCAAAACCCACCCGATCGCTGCTATTACTGCAAGAAGGAGCTTTTCACGAAGGCTCGAGTGGTCGCCAGCAGCTTCGGTTTCGAGTTTGTCGCGGATGGCTCGAATGCGGATGACCTCCTTGACTTTCGGCCGGGGATGATCGCTTGTGAGGAGCTCGGTGTCATCAGCCCCCTCCGCGAAGCGGGACTGACAAAGGAAGAGATCAGGCTGATAAGCCGTGAGATCTACCACCTGCCCATGGCGGATAAGCCCGCGATGGCATGCCTCGCCTCACGCTTTCCATACGGTTCACCCATTACTGCGGAGAAGCTCAAGCAGGTTGAAGCGGTTGAAGATATGCTTGCAGGCTACGGGCTGAAAACCGTCAGGGCCCGGCATCACGGAGAAATAGTGCGAATCGAGGTGGGACAGGAGTCGATGGAGCTGATATTAAAGCAGGATGTGAGGGAGGCAGTAGTGCAGTTTGCCAGGGAGCAGGGGTTTACCTACATAACGCTTGATCTTGTAGGGTATAGGACCGGCAGCATGAACGAGGTGCTCCAGTAGCTGAAACGCACCATATCCTGCAACGTCTCCGTGTTCAGCCTCGATCGAAAGCTGGCTTGTTCACCTTTATTCGACAACCGCATGCTGCATCTTTAACGCTTCCTGCTTCCTCAAGAGCTGGAGAACGCCAAGCCTTCTCATCTCAGCTGCTCTCCTTACATCCCTCCGCGACTGCAGTATGCGCCACTCGGCTTCATCGTTTATATCCTTCTCGTACTCGATTACGGCAAGGTCATACACCAGCTGCACATCCTTGATATAGATAACGAAATCCCCGCCAATCTGACTGCCATGCCTGTAAACGGTAAAAGAATCAAATTTGTAAGACGGCATCGACTCGGGATACAGAGGCGTCTTTCGAATATCCCTCATTTTGACATCGCTTATGTAGTTTGGATTGTCCCACCTGACGGTTCTCCAACCATCGAAATCAAGGTATCCCATGAACATCTCTCTTGCCGTCTCCTGCTCATCCTTCAAGGTCAGTGTGAGGCCATGGGGAAACATTCGTCCGGTCACCCTCGCTGTAATGTATTTGATTGTTCCCACATTCCTCAGGACACCCTTGTTGACGAACTTAGTTCCCTCACCCGGTTTATCACCCTCCGCATCTTCATAGAAGGGAATCTCGAAAGGAGGGACTATCTTCGCCCATGAATTGAACGGCGCCGTGGGGAAATGAATTCGTGCCCCAAGCACCTCACCCTGCATCTTGTTGCTGATCACCGGTTTTGTGAAGGAGAGCAGCTTATTTTCCGACGCTGCGGAAGAGGGTGATAGTTCAACTGCCCAGTTCGTAATGCTCAGATCAACAATGATTTCCTCGACACCCTCCGCCATGGCCCCAGGATACTTTGAAAAGTCGATGTCGGTGCCTTTCAAATTGGAAAAATCAATTAAAACCCCGGGCCCTCCCTTGACCTCCTGCTGCTGGGCAAAAATCGCCGGTACACCTGTCAGGAAGAGAAGGCATACAAAGACGCATAATGATCTTTTCATCTCTGGACTCCTTTTCACTTGGGCTACCTGTTATGTCAAACTAATTTAGCATCTCCAATTCCATTATTATGTATAAGACAGTGCCTGTCAAATATTTTTCACTACTCAAACATCCCGCAACTTTTATCAGATAAATCCTCCTCTTCCGCACCGGCAGATAAGAAAATCTCAAATAATTTATCGGTAAAAATCCCCAACGACTTTAGCACATTTTTTCCCGGGGCTGTACCCGGGCAGAAAGCTACAGAGGTCCGGAGAAGGTCGACGAAAGCGGTATACTGCTGAATGTGCTTACCGGCTCGATCCCTTCAATAAGAATCTTCACACCCTTCAG
>CAZPCG010000429.1:0-2456 GCA_964584875.1 uncultured Spirochaetota bacterium | reverse complement strand
AGAAGGTAAACTTTGAGGGCGCTGAGATATGTGTGGTGGGTCATTCAAATATCGTGGGCAAGCCCATATCAGTCCTCTGCCTGAACAGGAATGCGACGATCACAACAACCCACATATTCACCTCGATGGCGGGTAATCTAAAAAAGCACACAACCCTTGCCGACATCCTCATCGTTGCCGCGGGAAAGGCCGGTCTCATCACCACCGAGCACATAAAGGAGGGTGCCTTCGTCATTGATGTGGGCATTAACAGGGTTAAGGTTCTCGATGAGAAAGGGAATGCTGTCCTTGATGAAAAGGGGAAGCCCAAAACCAGGACGGTTGGCGATGTTGACTTTGAAAACGTTAAGGAAAAGGCCTCAAAGATCACACCGGTTCCAGGCGGGGTTGGTGCTATAACAAACATGATGCTGATTAGAAACACGGTAAAAGCAGCAAAGATGCAGCATGGATCAAAATACTCATTTTCCTGATGACCTTAAAAAAAAAAGCCCCCGGAGAAAGGAGGAAAACCGGGGGCAAAAAGGTTTTTGAAACTGTTTAAAAATTATATGATTTGTAATGTTATTCTAATGTTAATATAGCACTCTTTTTAGAATTTAACAATATAAAAAATGGAAAAGCTCAAAATTTCTTCTCTGCCCGAGGCGAGATTTGAACTCGCACAGCCTTACGGCCACTAGCCCCTCAAGCTAGCGTGTCTGCCAATTCCACCACCCGGGCCCATTGAAAATATCCTCCAAACCAGGTCAAATTCTTTTGCGGTTTAATTTAATACATCCTGATCTCAAGTCAAGCATTTTATCCGGGCATAAGACTCACCGCTCGGGCTATTTCTTGCCCAGGGCTTCAAGGAACTCCACCTCGGCCCTGTTGATGTTCAAAATCCTTGCAATTTCATCTTTTGTATGTCCCATTGCAAGGAGGTGTTTGGTTCTCTCAAGGAGATTTGGCTGGACCTTTCCTGAGGTGTTCCTCGTGCCCTGCCCCCGCCTTGTGGAATCCTTGACGGCATGAGCCTTTCCCGCCACGGCAAGCGCTTTTTTCACCCTGGGGTTCTTCAATAACTTCTCTGCACTCTCTATAAAACCCTTCAGCTCATCAATCCTCTCCTCTGCGATGCTGACAACGTCATCAACGGCACTGTTCAGCTGTATGATCAGATTCTCCACCTCTTTCGTGTACCGTTCAAGCAGCGAGGGTGCGCTGTTACCCCTGATTTTTGCACTCAGAGCAACATAGACAATGAAAAGGAGGATGATGTTGATAATAATAACGAGAATGAAGTTCATCTTCTGGTATCTATATGTTTGCCTTTATAGGGTTCTTCAAAGAAGCTTTTCTCTTCCCCCCTGAACTCGGTTTTACCCTTTCTCCTTCTCGGGAGAGGGGATTTTCTCTCCTTCTTCTGCTCATCCTCGATCCTGCTGTTCCCATCAGGGTGAGGTTTCAACTGGTTCACTCTTCTTGACTCTATATGCGCAAGCTCGCTGAGGTCGCTTCCCTTCATCACCTGTGCGATGGCAACACCCTCCTGCTGTGCCTGCTGTACCCTGCTCAGATCGTCCATCCTGACGACGAGTGCCTGTAAATCAACCGGCAGTATGGCCATACTATCGCATCCTCTTCCCTATAATTTCTTCTATTTCGATTTGCTCGTATTTCCTTATCCGTATTCGACCTGCATCGAGTATGAAGGTCACATACTTGAATTCATTCGTTACATCGTAGTAGATATCCTTGATGGCTATCCGCACCCCTGGATATACATTCTTTGACACCGAGATCTTCCCTATGGTGGTGAGCAGCTTCAGGTATGACTTGAGCTCATTCATCTCCTCATTTATCTCGGTGAGACGGATCGAGAGCTCCTCACGGGAAGAGATCATCTTCTCCAGCAGCTCCTCCTTATCCTCGGTGAAGCTCCTTCCAGCCTTCTTCTGGTTCTGCAGCGTGTTGATGTTCGCGGTCAACTTTTCAAGGGAGCTTTCACTCTCAAGCTTTTCCTTCTCAAGGTCGTACAGCCTCTGTCTTGACTTCGGGTCAACCCCAACCTCTACAACCGTCTCCGTGAAGGATACGGAGCCGAGGGTTTTTGTATTCGCTACTTCACCGGCCCTTATCCTGCCCCCGACGATCGTTGCGCGTTTGCCGAAGCAAACAACCTTTTCCGTTGCATCAACCTTGCAGTGCATGATGCCGTCCTGCACAAACACGCTCTTTCCAGCAGTGACATTCACCTGCTCGAGGAACTTTGCCCACACGCTCCCACCGGCCTTGATCTCCCCGCCAAGCTTTCCCATAATACCCTGTTTGATATGCACATCGCCCTCTGCATCCAGGAGGCACTTTCCAACGCTCCCCAGGATCTGAATGTCCCCTGCAGCCTTGATGGAGAAGCCATCCTCGACATTTCCCTTCACGATAACCGTTCCAAGGAAAAGGATGTTCCCCGT
>CAZPCG010000428.1:1595-2458 GCA_964584875.1 uncultured Spirochaetota bacterium | reverse complement strand
ATTTGGGCATAGTCTGTAGGCCTGGGATATCGGCATAGCCGAGTGGATACCATACCTGCGCGCCTCATAGCTTGCGGCAGACACAACACCGCGCCCCCTTCCACCCTTCGGGTCGGCGCCCACAACAACCGGTCTGTTCCTGTACTGAGGACGGTCGAGCTGCTCGACTGCAGTGAAGAATGCATCCATATCGACGTGAACTATGATGCGCTCCATCCCCATGGTAAAACCCTGTCCCGATTTCATAAGAATGTACCGGAGGCCGGCTCCTCCTGGCTGACTGGAAAACCAGCATTCGTTTTAATAAAAATATAGAGCTTTTGCCGGAGGCCGGACTTGAACCGGCACGGAGTTTTAGCTCCGAGGGATTTTAAGTCCCTTGTGTCTGCCAATTCCACCACTCCGGCAGTCCCGGACCGAAGTTTCTCCAATTCCAGGTTCCCGGATTCAAAAGTATACACCCCTCAACGGCAAGTCAAGGCGATTCACGGTCCCACAAACGCCCACCTTCCAGGGGCCTCCCCCAGAAACAGAAATACCCAAACCGGATTCAAAGATGGAAGCTATTGCACTGCGCATGCCCGCTATGGCCAGGGGATGCCATGAGATATACTTGATGAGCACGCCGCCGCTGCTCCAGAGAACAGCAGCGGCAATAAGGAAAAGTATCGAGGAGAGATAACCGACCGGGCTTTGGCTGTTCATATAATAAAAAAGAGGCGGCAGTCGGATTCGAACCGACGTATAACGGTTTTGCAGACCGTCGCCTTACCACTTGGCTATGCCGCCCTTTCAATCTAAAAGAATATAAACCAATTCGGGTTGTGTCAATACAAAATCAGAAAATAATGCTCAAAACCCAG
>CAZPCG010000428.1:0-1585 GCA_964584875.1 uncultured Spirochaetota bacterium | reverse complement strand
TTTATAATATTTATTCTAGGACTGCAGCGCATCGCCGATAATATACCCGATAATAAAAAGGATTACGACACATTGAACAACTCCAGACCAAAACTTGAGAATCTTATCAACATCAGGGAGATCCCGACCCTTCCTGAGGTTGCACGGATAGCCATTTCAAAAACCCTCTCCATGGAAAAAACTGTCGACGAAATTGCATCAATCATCAAAGAAAATCCTTCTCTCACGCTCAGGATACTGAAGATCGCAAACTCCCCCATGTACACAGCGGGGAAGCGAATCTCAAAGATGAGGGACGCCATAATCCTCCTGGGGTATAAAACCATTAAAAGCCTCATCCTGAGCATTTCGATCAGAGACATTTTTGCTGACAGAGACTCAGAGTGGTTCAACTATGGGGCCTTCTGGATACACTCAATCGCAACCGCGGTCATTGCCGAAGAGATTGGAAAAACTATTCGCCTGAAGCCGGATGAAGATGTATATTCCATAGGCTTGCTCCACGATATCGGCAAGGCTGTGCTCCTCATCTCCGATGAGAAGGGCTACAGGAAGGTCGTTGAATCCATTCAGGAGAAGAAATGCACATTCAGGGAGGCAGAGCAGAGCCTGTTCAACTTCGACCATACCGATGTTGCATCCTTCCTCTTTCAGTACTGGGAGATTCCAGAGCACCTCATCATTCCCGTCCGCGAACACCACAGCGAGCCCGATGAACTTGCCGGGCATCCCCATCAGCCAACTTACATCGTAGCACTGGCAAACGAGATTGCCCACCTCGGTGGATTCGGCACCCATCCGGCCGAACCTCCGTATGAGGTAACAGCTCTTCTCATAGAAAGGCTCGGCCTGAATCAGAGTGATCTTGAAAGAATCCTTACCGGCTTACGGGAGCACCTTACCGCCTACGCCGAGGCACTGAACATACCTCAAACCGGCATACGGGGCTATTTCGAGGTGCTTTCGGAGGCAAACAGGGAGCTGGGCAGCATGTATCTTGCAACCCAGCAGATGACGGAGGAGATCGACAGAAAAAATGCCTTCTCTCAGACGCTCAACTCTATATCCTCAATCTTTCTCAGGGATAGGAAGCTTGAATCCGCCGCAAAAGCCGCGGTCCATGTCCTCATCAACTATCTCAGGTGCACCGCATTATCCCTCGAGTTATACCTGACAGAGGAAAAATCCCTCCTCGTGCGGGCGATATGGCCAAGACTTTTAAGAACAGATGGAACGCTCCCGCTGGAGAGGGACATCGAGGTAAAGGAGGAGATAGTCCCGAGGGGAACTGCTGCAGTGGGAAAGGGGTCAAAGAGTTACCCCGTCCAGATGATAGGAACCGACCTTGGAAAGCTTGTTATCGAGAGCGATAGGCCGGTTTCAGCCCCAGAGCTAAATTCCCTTATCAATCAGCTTGCAGTGGGCCTGCACAACGTTCAGCTCCACTTCACAAACCGTGTAAAATCTGAAAATCTGAGCATTGCCCTAAAGCAGCTCAGGGAGGAATACCACAAGAGGCGGCGACTTGCGAAGCTCAACGAGCTCATCCTTGAAAGCTCGCCTGTGGGGATTGTAACCATTGAGA
>CAZPCG010000427.1:0-2460 GCA_964584875.1 uncultured Spirochaetota bacterium | reverse complement strand
CCTGTTCTCCTGTCCCGGGCGAAAGTACGCAACCGGGAAAAGGAGAATTGGAATCGATTTCGATCTGCATGAATACCGGAGGCTGAGGGATGACAGACCTCAGGCACGCGGAATGGGTGAGGAAAAAGCCACCCAGCCTCAGGTATCAGGTTCGGGTGAGAAAAGGGGAGCGCTGCTTCAGGAACCAGTTCCTGCTCATGGCCTATTATGTAAAAACATTCTCGCAGACCTCAACCCGGAACAGCGAAAGGCAGTGGAACACGGTGAGGGTCCCGCACTGATCCTTGCCGGTCCAGGAACAGGAAAAACACGGGTGCTCGCAGGCATGGCTGCCCTTCTCATCCAGAGGGGCGAAGACCCCTCCAGCATCCTCGCTGTCACCTTCACCAACAGGGCAGCGGATGAGATGAAGCAGCGGCTTAAGGCCCTGTGCGGTGCGGGATATCACTCCAAGCAACCCCAGGTTGCCACGTTCCATGCAGTGGGGCTGTCCATCCTCACCGAGCACATCGATAAGACGGGACGAAAAACACCCTTCTCCATCATCGATAAAGGTGACAGTATACATATCCTCCTACACGACGTGGGCTGTGAAAGGCGAACTCTCAGGAGGATAAGCGACGCAATAACTTTAGTTAAACAGGCCGTGCTCACACCTGATGCTATTAAAGACTGCGAGCTTGCAGAGATGTTCAGCCGTTACGAGGCGGTCCTGAGGCAGCACAATGTCTTTGATCTCGACGATCTGGTGTACCTGCCCGTACTCCTCTTACGCCAGCACCCGGAGATACTCACCCTTTACAGGGAAAGGTACCGCTGGCTTTTGATCGATGAGTACCAGGACATCAACAATGCCCAGTACCAGCTCATACGACTGCTCATGCCCCACGCCAGTTCAAACATCAGGGCCATCGGCGACCCGGATCAGGCCATCTACGGGTTTCGCGGTGCCGATGTGAGCTTTATAAGGCGCTTCATCGACGACTACCCGCAAGCGGCCGTGTTCAGGCTTGGCAGAAGCTACCGGTGCTCGGATTCTATACTCAGGGCTTCACGGGGTCTTCTGGAGGTCGGCACCTGTGATAACAGCCTCCTCAAGGGCCTTGAGACCGGGGTGAAGGTGCGGGTTGTAGAAAACGGATCTGATCGCAGTGAGGCTGAGTTCGTTGCCCGTACCATCGAAGATATGATGGGCGGCCTTCGCTTCTTTTCCATGGACAGCAGGATATCCCAGGGGGAGGGAAGCCTTGAGATCAAAAGCCTTTCAGATTTTGCGGTTCTCTGCAGGGTGAAGGAGCAGATGAAGGAGGTAGAGCAGGCCTTTCACCACCATAGCATTCCCTTTCAGGTGATAGGGACAGCGCCTTTCTTCAGTGAGGAACCGGTGCGGCTTCTCATCGATCTTCTGAAGCTCTCTGTGAACCCGCAAAGCCGTTTCCTCATGGATAAAGTATCAAAGAGAGGGATCATTGACCTGGGAGTTTCACCGCCCCTGGTTGTACAAAACCGCGGGCCGGTACGGGAGAAGGCATCCCTTCTTGTGGAGCATTATTTCAAAGAGGGCAGATTGAAACACGAAGCTCTTTTCAGAAGGCTCTTTGCCCTCTGCGAGGACTTCGGGGAGGACCTTGAGGCATTCCTTCGATACACCGATCTAGGGGCCGGGGCCGATACCTACAAGTCCTCGGTGGAGAACGTTACGCTCATGACACTCCATGCGGCAAAAGGCCTTGAGTTTACCTGCGTCTTCATTATCGGATGTGAAGACGGGCTCATCCCCTACTCCCTCTTTCAGGAGCATCGAGCCGACCCCGAGGAGGAGAGACGGCTCCTCTATGTGGGGATGACCCGCACCAAGAGGGTGCTGTTTTTAACCCATGCGAGAAAGAGGTTTTTGTTCGGTCGGGAATACCGCCTGAAGAGAAGCCCTTTTATTGACGCCATAGAGGATGAGCTGCTTGAACGCCCGGTGAGCGAATATAAAACACGGGAAAAGAAGCACAGGGCTCAACTGGACCTGTTCTGAGATCGGGTATTCCACGTGTAAAGCGGCCCCTTTTTCTTTTTTCGTCCAGCTCGATCTTGCTCACAAATGTAATCTGGGGAATCGCAAGCCTTTCAGCGATTTATTACCCGACCAGAATGCTTTCCCGGATATCCTGAAGATAGAGCCTTTTTTTACTCATGACCTATCCAGGAAAAAGATTCTCGTTTGCCAATTTTTCTTCAAGACGCTGATAACGGAATTCACGCAGGAGTGCAATAAAAGGTGGAAATTGAAGGGGATATTCATCCAGAGCAAAAAGATGACCCTCACAGCTACAATCAGAAGACCCGAAGCCGCTAACGACTCTGGCAACCCGGGAAAGACGGCGGGCATAGGTAATTTTAGAGCCTGCTCCACCTCGAAAATAAGGATATAAGCGCCCCTGTCCTGGGCTTCAGCGGCAATCAGGTTCC
>CAZPCG010000426.1:0-2461 GCA_964584875.1 uncultured Spirochaetota bacterium | reverse complement strand
CTTCTATTTGCCCTTCTCTGCGGTGTGCGAATACGCGAGGTTTCATTGAAACGTGACAGTGCTCACGTGAAAACAGATAGGATCAACATCCTGATAGCACTCGCTCCATATTCTCTGCCTCTGTATACACTGTTTTTTATTGTGCTCCAGAAGATCATCTGCCACTTTTTTGAAAAACCATTTCTTTCACTTCTCTTCTATTTCATCATTGGCCTTACCGCTGCCTTCCACATCATTGCCACGCTTCATTACCTGCAGATCGAACAGCCAGATCTGAAACGGTATGGCTACTTCTCATCGCTGATACTCATCTTTACATGGTCGCTTGTAATTCTTGCCCTTCTTCTGGCCTTGATATTCGACAGGGTCCCTCTTATCGGCTTCTTCAGGGCCTCCTTTGAGGGAGGGCTTGACATCTATGGCAGGTTACTCCGCCGGTGAAAATTCTGCTTGACAATTCAAGGGGGTGCAAATATTGTTTCCATGATTGTGAAATTTTAAACAATCTATATTGCCTTAACCGGTTTACCTCAGAAGTAAACCCGATCCCACCGTTTATCTCGATAGATATCTGGAGGGGTATAGTTCGCCTTACTATGAGTCCATTTATGAAGGAGGAATACAGTGAATGCAAAAGTAGTTGAGGTCCCGGCTGTATATATAGCAGGGGCTGCCTGCTCGGGATGTACGGTGTCGCTTCTCAACGCAGTTTACCCGAGCATACAGAACCTGCTTGTTGATCCGCTGATTCCCGGGAAACACATCTCCCTGAGGTTCCATGCGACTATAATGGCGGGACAGGGCGAGCCTGTTATCAGGGTCTTGAGGGAAACTCGAAAGGAAAAACCGAACCAGTACGTTCTCATTATAGATGGTTCAATCCCCACCGGTGAGGATGGTTTCTACTGCCTCCTCGGAGAGCTTGGCGGAAATGAGGTGACGATGAAGGATACCGCCTCCGAGATGGCAAGGGATGCAATGGCCGTACTCGCTATCGGGACCTGCGCCTCCTACGGCGGCATCCCATCCGGCAGTCCAAACCCCACGGGAGCGAAGTCTGTGTCGGAGTTCCTTAAAGACGAGGGAATATCAAAGCCCCTGATCAATGTTCCCGGGTGTCCTCCCCATCCCGACTGGATGATGGGGACAATTGCCGGTATACTGCTGAATGGTCTGCCTCCAGGGGATGCCCTCGATGACGTGCAGCGGCCGAAAGCCTACTACGGAAAACTCGTTCATGATAACTGCCCACGCCGTGCGTACTTCGATGCGGGGCAGTTCGCACGGTACACCAGTGAGCCTGGATGTCTCTATGAGATCGGGTGCAAGGGTCCGATGACCTACGCTGACTGCCCGACGAGGCTGTGGAACAACGGGGTAAACTGGTGCGTCGGGAGCGGTGCGCAGTGCATAGGCTGTGTTGAGCCCGATTTCCACGATATCCTTGCGCCCATGTTTGAGAAGATCGAAGAGTCAGCGCTGGAGCGGTTTAAAATTAAGACACGATAGTAAGATGATTATGGAGGGTTGTCATGGCTACCAGGATAACGATCGACCCGGTAACGAGAATCGAAGGACATCTGAAGATAGAAGCCACGGTGGATGGCGGGGTTGTGAAGGACGCACGCTGCTCGGGAACGCTCTTCAGGGGTTTTGAGATAATTCTTCAGGGGAGGGACCCCCGGGATGCCCAGCGCATCACCCAGAGGGTATGCGGGGTATGCCCTGCGGTTCACGCTACGGCTGCAACGCTGAACCTCGACAGCGCCTTCGGCATTGCCGATAAGGTCCCGGATAACGGGAGGATCATCCGCAACCTGATCCTTGGCTCTAACTACATTCAGTCACATATCCTCCATTTCTACCACCTTGCAGCCCTCGATTATGTCGATGTAGCGGCCGTTGCAGATTACAGCGGCAGCGACCCGGACTTGAATGCTGTGAAGGCATTCATCGGGCGGGGGGAGCTAGCTCCATTCACGCCGAGGTATGAGGGTGACTTCCGCTTCGACAAGAAGACGAACCAGGAGCTTGTAAAGCACTACCTTATGGCGCTTGAGATGAGGAGGCTTGCCCATGAGATGCTGACCCTCTTCGGCGGGAAGATGCCGCACAATGCGGCCATTGTCCCGGGGGGCGTAACGGAGCATCCTGCTGTTGATAAAATAGTCGGGTTCATGTGGAGGTTGAACAAGATCAGGAGCTTTATCGATACCATATACATACCAGATGTTATAAGGGTAGCGCAAACCTACCAGGACTACTTCGGGATCGGGGACGGCCCCGGGAATTTTCTCTGCTACGGAGTCTTTGATCTTGAAGGTGGCTCAGCCGATTATTCGAAGCGCAAGCGCCTCTTCTCTCAGGGAGCCGTGGAGGCTGCAGAGACCCTCAAGAAGCTCGATACTGGTAAAATCACCGAGAGCGTGAAGCACTCCTGGTACGAGGATGCAGGGCCGCT
>CAZPCG010000425.1:0-2468 GCA_964584875.1 uncultured Spirochaetota bacterium | reverse complement strand
CGAAGACGATCGACAACGATATAAGGGAGACAGACATCACCTTCGGGTTCGATACTGCAGTGCAGATCGCCACCGACGGCATCGACAGGCTGCATACAACAGCACAGTCCCATCACAGGATAATGATCATCGAGGTGATGGGGCATAACGCCGGATGGATCGCCCTTCATGCCGGTGTTGCAGGTGGTGGGGACGTTATTCTTATCCCGGAAATTCCGTACGATATCGGTGCGGTCGCCGGAGTGGTGAGACGGCGAGCCGAAAAAGGGAGGAGGTTCAGCATCATCGTCGTTGCCGAGGGAGCAAGACCCCTGGGCGGGGATGTCGTCATAAGCCGCATCGTAAGGGAAAGCAAGGACCCGGTGCGGCTGGGCGGTATCGGCTTTGTACTCGGAGAGCAGATTGAGAATGAAACCGGACTCGAAACACGGGCAGTTGTTATGGGGCACCTCCTGAGAGGTGGTTCGCCGACTGCGTACGACAGGGTGCTCGCCACGCAACTGGGGGCAGAGGCAGTAGAAATGATATACAGGGGGAAATTCGGCTTCATGGTCGGCGTTAAAACGGGCTTGCTGACCCACGCGCCGCTTGAAAGCGTCTCAAAGGGCCCTCGTACCGTGCCCCTGGACAACCCACTGCTCCAGGCTGCCCGATCGGTTGGAACCTCATTCGGTGAAAGAGGTTAAAAAACCTCCCCGCTTGACAGCATTTTGAATTGGAGGAAGAAATCAGAGGTGGCTATGAAAACAAATAAAATTATGAAAAATCAACTGGATAAAGAACAGATACTTTCTCTGTTAAAGGAGAATGAAACACATACATGATGAAGCAGCCTACTATGATATTGTCTGGGATGTAATTAACACTGAGATACCAAAATTATTAAAAATAACAACCAAGATAATTAAAAAAGAAAAATAATGAATGTAATCAGAATTACTATTGGTTTTCGTAAAAGATGCTTACTTATCCTGGTAAATCCCTTTCTCTTTTACGGTCTCAAACAGGGCAGTGAGGTTTTCAATCGGGACCGTGGCCTGGATGTTGTGCACGTTGTTAAACACGTAACCCCCACCCTTCCCGAAGATCTCAAGGTTCCGTGAAACCTCCTCCTTCACCTCCCCGGGTGTCCCAAAGGCAAGGGTTCGCTGGGAGTCAACCCCACCTCCCCAGAAAACGAAACAGTCCCCGTAATTCTGTTTCAGGAATGCCGGGTCCATTCCCTCTG
The DNA here is from genome assembly GCA_964584875.1 of uncultured Spirochaetota bacterium. Classification (GTDB taxonomy): domain Bacteria; phylum Spirochaetota; class B62-G9; order B62-G9; family DRHN01; genus CAZPCG01. The sequence goes on along the minus strand of CAZPCG010000425.1, from coordinate 1,240 downwards.
CCGAAATCTGCACTGGGTTCAGTATATCAACCCCCGCTTCCCTGAAATCATCCAGAAGGGCAACGATGGAGCCGCATGTGTGGAAGAAGGTCTTCCAGCCCGTGTTCTCATGCACCCAGTCGTTCATCGCCCTGTGGAGGGGCTTGAAAAGCTCCCTGTAAGCGGCAGGGGAGATGAAAGGGCCGTTCTGGGCACCGAAATCGGTCCCGCTCATCACAATAATGTCGATCCGGTCCCCAACTGCCTCACGGTAGAGCTTGAGATTCTTCATCTGGAGCTCAAACTGGTAGTTGAATATGTCCCTGATGTATTCCTTCCGCATAACAGCCGACACATACCACTCCTCAGGATCGCGAATTCCCTTCGGGTGGGGTATGTGCGGGCCCGGGACAATCGCGATGTCGCCAAAACCTGCCCCCCAGAAGTTCCCAAGTAGCGCGTACTCCGTGTTTTCATAGTACCATCGAGAAGTCTCCTCGAGGTAGCGGAGGTCCTCTTCTGTGTACAGCGCATAAGTCTGCTCGACCCACTCTCTGGGGTCAAGCTCCCTCTCGTCTATCGGCTCCTGCCTCACAATGGTATCGAAGTAGTAGCCTCCCTTCGGCATCTTCCCCGAGGGAGGTGCGCTTCGATCCCCCTTTGGATACTGCACGATGTCCCCGTTATCAAGCACGTCGTGCTCAAAGTGCCCTGATATCAGCACCTCGGTCCCGTCGAACAACCTGAAGGGCTTCCATTCCTCATTCCTGAACCCGAATACGGTCACCGGAAGCTGTATCCCGCAGGTGTCAACTCCAAGCGCCCTCTTAACCTCTTCCTCCACTTCGGCAAGCATCTGGTAGGTATCCCATACCCTGACGCTACCCCCCTCTATTCCGAGAGCCTTCTTGAGCCTGGCATAGATGCTCACCTGGATGCCAGTTACAAGGGTGCTTCCCAGGTCAACGGGAACACGGTCAGGCTCCTCATGGTTTATTGCACGTTGTACTCTCTCCCGGGATGTCATGATCGGCCTCCTTAACGGGCTGTTTTTAACTTCCTCGTATTCTAAACTTCTTTAATCTCCCTCCGCCTAAAAACCCTTATTTTCAGTATCCCATGACATGTGGCTGCACACTATTCAGATGGCATATATGGCCAGAACGATGCAAGCTAGAAGGTAAACTTTAAATCCTTATAATTATCTTTCGTCACGATTACTCCCGGGATTAGCGTGTTGAGAGGCATCTGTGTTCCTTCA
>CAZPCG010000424.1:0-2476 GCA_964584875.1 uncultured Spirochaetota bacterium | reverse complement strand
GCTTTGTTCCTTGTAAAGTACGTCGATGTGCACATCAGATCGATTATTCACAGTGGTAAGACCAGGGCTGAGCAGACAGCAGAGGTTTTTGCTACAAGCCTTCATCTAAAAGATCGAGTGAAGGTCGGGAAGGAGTTGAACCCTGAGTCACTCCCATGGGGCTGGATTGAACTGCTTGCCAAGATGGAAGAAGACCTCATGATTGTCGGTCATCTGCCCCACCTCCAGCGGCTTACCTCACTGCTCATATGCCAGGATGAGAATAAGCCCTGCGTTGAGTTTCAGAATGGCGGGGTTGTATGCCTGAAGAGAAACGAATCGGGCATCTGGTCGATACAGTGGGTTATAGTTCCCGGGCTCACACTTGCCGTGAAGGATTAACCTGCCTTGCTGCACGAAGCAGCACTAATGCACTCCACAATATTTTTATTGACTCCTTCTAAGTTTTATAACAAATAATAAGGGATTATAAAACCGGGGGGATTTTTGGAGTAAAGAGATGGGGAAGAAGAAGTTTCTCAAAAAGGAAGTACGCCACATCGACATTAAATCATTCAATGCCGTTCCCATAATTGAACAGTTTGCAGATATGGCATTCCAGGCGAAAAATCTTGCCCGGGCGGCAGCAATCTTCGACAGAATGCTCGGGGACAGCGCATGCTCGGTTATACTGTGCCTTGCAGGCTCTCTTTTCAGCGCGGGGCTGCAGAAGGTCGTCTATGACATGGTCGCCAATAACATGGTTGACGTTATCGTCTCCACAGGGGCAATCATCGTTGATCAGGATTTTTTTGAAGCCCTGGGTGCAGTACACTACCAGGGTACGCATCTCGTAGATGATGGCGAGCTTAACAGAAACAGAATAGACAGGATATACGATACCTTTATCGACGAGGATGAGCTGCGGGTGTGCGATATGACGGTCAAGGAAATAGCGGACGGCCTGGAGCCGGGACCGTACTCATCCAGGGAATTCTTAATGTTCATGGGAGAGTATCTTGAAAGGCAGAACAGGGGAAATGATTCTGTGGTGCGAGAAGCTTATCTCAGAGGGGTTCCAATTTTTGTTCCCGCTTTTTCGGACTCGAGCGCAGGGTTTGGCCTTGTGTCCCATCAGTGGGAGAGGAAAAGAAAGCCGGGTGTGGCAATCGATTCTATAAAGGATTTTCGTGAGCTTACGAAGATAAAGATAACTGCGAAGGATACAGGTCTTTTCATGATTGGCGGGGGTGTCCCGAAGAACTTTGCGCAGGATGTGACTGTTGCCGCCGATGTGCTGGGAAAGAGGGTGGCAATGCATAAGTATGCCGTGCAGATCACGGTGGCCGATGAGAGGGATGGCGGACTGTCGGGTTCAACCCTGAAGGAAGCCCATTCCTGGGGAAAGGTTGATGAGGGGCAGGAGCAGATCGTTTTTTCTGAAGCGACAATCGCTATGCCGCTCATTGTGAGCTATGCCTATCACAGGGGTAGCTGGAGGAAGCGAGAGGAGAAGCGGTACAACCTTCTATTTTCAGAACGAGGAGAGTAGCCGAAATGATACCAGACAGGGTATTTATAACCAAGGGTGTGGGCATTCATAAAGATATGCTATCCTCCTTCGAGGTTGCTCTCAGGGCTGCAGGCATAGAGAAGTGCAACCTCGTGTATGTATCGAGCATAATTCCGCAGAACTGCAGGATCATCTCGAAAAGAGATGGTCTGAGACGCCTAAAGCCGGGTCAGATCACCTACTGCGTCATGGCACGGAACCAGACAAATGAGCCTAACAGGCTCGTTTCTGCAGCGCTCGGCATTGCAGTTCCGAAAGACCAGACGAATTACGGCTACATATCTGAGCATCACTCCTTCGGTCAAACGGCGCGGTTTGCAGGCGATTATGCAGAGGACCTTGCCGCGACAATGCTGGCAACAACCCTTGGAATACCCTTTGATCCGGACCTGGCATGGGATGACCGCAAGCAGGTGTATCAGGCAAGCGGGCATATCTTTAAAACGAGGCATATCTGCCAGTCTGCGGAAGGAAACAAGGACGGGCTCTGGACAACGGTGATTGCCGCAATTGTCTTTATCATTAATTGAGTTTTTGTGCGCTGCATCAGAATGAAAGAAAAACCGCCTTTCAACTTCGGTGGTCTTGAGGAGCAATTCTCGGACTATGGAAGCTCATCGATTGCCATCCTGCCCGTTCCCTTCGACAGAACGAGTACCTGGATAAAGGGTTCAAGGAAGGGACCCCGAGCCATTATAGAAGCATCCCGTCACATGGAATTATACGATATAGAGACAGGCTCAGAGGTATACAGGAGGGGAATTCACACAGATAGGGGAATCAGGACGTCAAAGCCCGAGTCGATGATTAAAAGGGTTTACTCAAGAGTGATAGAGCTTCTCGATGATGGAAAGTTTGTTGTCGTGCTGGGCGGTGAACATACGGTATCCCTCGGTGGAATCATGGCATTGGCTGAGAAAAGCG
>CAZPCG010000423.1:128-2487 GCA_964584875.1 uncultured Spirochaetota bacterium | reverse complement strand
CTACAGAAGGCATAGAATAACCCTCAACAGGCAGTTCGGCAATAAGGTTGCGGTGATGGTCGGTGACATACTGTATTCACAGTTCTTTTCCCTGCTGATTGGATTGAGAGCGGAGAGCGGCAGGCGGGAGCAAATTCTAAGGGTCTTTTGCGAAACGACCAAAAAATTGTGCTTCGGCGAAATATGTGAGCATAAAATTCGGGAGCTTGGCTCTGGCTCATCTTTTCACGATTATCTAAAGGTTGTTGAAAATAAGACTGCATCCCTTTTTTCAGCTTCCTGTCTGGGTGGTTGCCTTTTGAATGGGGCTGATGATGGTGTCTCAGAAGCTCTGGCTCTTTATGGGCTATACCTGGGCTTTGTGTTCCAGATCATAGATGACTTCATCGACGAAGATGCCATTTATCGTTCCGGTTCGAACCTTGTTGTTAAAGCCGCCGAATTTGCTGAGATGGCGAAGGCTGTAATCAGTGGAGTTAGGGAGAGCACGGCCCAGAGAACGCTGGCAAATCTGCTCGACTATGTAATGGAAAAAGCTGAGATGAAGAACCGCTAAGTTGGGGAGAGGGGCGTATGCCGAAAGAGAGCCTTGTCCTTTTACACCCGCCCAGCGTTTATGACTTCCGCGAACACCCGACACTCTGGGGCCCAATCAGTGACCTCGTGCCCTCAACGCCAATATTCGACATGTATCCGATCGGTTTTATAACTCTTGCCGAATATCTTGAAAGACACGGGTACCGTGTTCGGATCGCCAACCTTGCCGTTCGAATGCTTCTTGACCCGAAGTTTGATGTGGACAAATTCATCGGGTCGCTGAATCCCGCCGCATTTGGTATCGATCTGCACTGGCTGCCTCACGTTCACGGTTCTCTGGAAATAGCAAGCCTGATCAAGCGCACTCATCCCGATAAACCTGTTATTATGGGGGGTCTTTCCTCATCGTACTTTCACGAAGAGCTGATCAAAAACTCATGCGTCGATTATGTGTTGAGGGGGGATTCCACCGAAGAGCCCCTAAGGTTGCTCCTGGCTTGCATAGAATCAGGTGCCAGACCCTGCGATCTCGAACGAGTTCCCAACCTTACCTGGAAGGACGGGAGGGGCATACCGAGGGTTAATAACCTTTCCCATGTGCCCCATGACATCGATGAGTTGCTGATAGATCAGAGCTTTACAATCCGTGCGGTGATCCGGGATTTGAATTTGTCCAACTACCTTCCTTTCACAAAATGGCTCCGGTATCCCATAACGGCTGCTCTTACCTGCCGGGGGTGCACACTAAACTGCACAACCTGCGGTGGATCCTCTTATACTTACGGAACATTCTATGGGCGGAGGGAAATTGCTTTCCGCGCTCCAGAGCTGGTAGCCCGGGACATCCGGAAAATAGGAAAATTCAGCAGTGGCCCCATTTTTATACTGGGAGATATACGGCAGGCTGGAATTGGCTACACCCGGAAGCTTCTTCGGGCACTGCAGGGTATAGAAAGCCAGATCATTCTGGAGTTTTTCTGGCCTGTGGACAGAGATTTCATTGAAGAAATTGCAGGGGCGATACCAAACTTTGTTGCCCAGCTGTCCCCTGAGTCTCATGACCCGGCTGTGCTCAGGTATACGGGCAAGCTTTTTACCGGGGAATCAATAAGGTCTTCGGTTGGAAATATACTTATCGGCGGCTGCAGGCGGGTCGATGTTTTTTTCATGATAGGTATGCCGGGGCAAACCTATAATTCCGTCCTTGCGACAGTAGATTACTGCCGTTCTCTTCTGCATCACTTTCGTGGAGACCCGCGGCTCAAGTTTTTCATATCACCGCTTGCCCCCTTTCTTGATCCGGGTAGTCTGGCTTATGAAAAAAATGGGAAGTATGGATACAGAAAATTATGCCAGACGCTCCGTGATCACTACAATGCACTCGTTGCCCCGAGCTGGAAATATGTGCTGAGCTATGAAACGCGGTGGATGAGCCGCTCGGACATCGTCGATTCGACATACCAGGCCGCGCTCAAGCTGAACAGGCTTAAGTCGGAAACCGGACAGATAGGAAATGACAGGGCAATGGTAACGGAGGAGCGCATATTGAGGGCGATAGAGTTGATGAAGAGGATAGATGCGCTTGTTGAACGGGGGGAGGCGGGGTATTTACAGAAGATGCTTACGGAACTGAAGCCAGTTATAGATGAAGTCAACTGTTCCACAGTATGTGATAAGGAGGAACTGGAGTTGCCTGTGGGAAGAGTACCGGTGAAGATATTGAGAGCCACCGGATTACTGATCGGTGACAGGTTCAGAGGCATTTTTCAATCTCCCCTCCCTTGAGGGAAAAAAAACTTTCAATCTCCCCTCCCTTGAGGGA
>CAZPCG010000423.1:0-118 GCA_964584875.1 uncultured Spirochaetota bacterium | reverse complement strand
AAATTACCTGGGTCTATCTCATTCAAGCTTTCACGTTTTTCTTCATATTCTTTTTATTAACAGGCCGCACAGGAGCTTTTGAGCTTCAGGCCAGGATTGAAACCCGTTATGAGCTACA
>CAZPCG010000422.1:0-2489 GCA_964584875.1 uncultured Spirochaetota bacterium | reverse complement strand
GGAAATAAATCTAACATACAGGCTTGAGCCTCAGGGAGAGAACCTGCTCACCCGTGCAAGATCGATGCTGCGCATGAAGCGGGCCCAATCCTCTGAGGTGGAACGTTCACTCGCCACGAAAGCGCTATTCCTCCCGGCCGGTAATTACAACCTTGTGCTCTGGCTTGAAAACCAGAAGCTGTACAGGTCCCTTTATCTTAACCCCAGGGTGGTCCAGAAACAGAACATCGAAACCTATGAAGGTGAGATCGCCCGGTTTGCTATGCCAGAGCCCGACCCCAAGCCGGTTTTTGTCACCCATTCCATCAGCGACGCTTCCAGCGGAAAATCCCTTTACGGAAAAACTGACATACTGTTTTTCAGGAAGGACACCCAGAGTTGGGAGGACTGGAAGCTGTACAGCAGGGACCCCCGGCTGAGGGAGCTCCTGGCGCAATTGCTGAAATCGGGAGAGCGCTACTCCTTTCAATACCTTGCTCCCTCATATTACCCGGAAAGGATCGTTATCGATGTTGAGAGGAGCATGGATGCGGTGCGTATCGAGGTCAGCCTTATGAGAAAACCAGGTATTCTGCTTATGGAAAGCAACCAGGATGGGCTTGAGATACTGATCGATAACAGGCGGGAGAGTTATATCGGGGGGAAGACGAAGGCGTTTATCCCTTACGGGCACACGGTTTTGGGGGAAAAGTCATTCATGATGCCTGAGGGAAATTACGTGCTTACGCTGAGAAAGGACAGCCGGCATGTAGCAAATGCCCAGTTCAGAGTCGAGCCAGAGCAGACCACAAGGCTTATCGTCTTTTACGACGAAGAGAAAAAAGATATCCGGATCACACGGTAGGATAATCCCGGTATAATAATCCTGTATAATAACAAGAGGGACATAAATGACGCTGCTTTTGAGAATAATCTTTTTCGGAGCACTAGGGATTATTGCCGGTGTGCTTGCATGGCCTTTTGCCGAGTACATCCTGTTTTACCAGGGAGGGTTTCCATCACTGCTTATTTTCAATGTAGTCCTGGGGGTTACCGTCGGTCTCGTCATGGGAGGATGTTTCGGGTCTGGTGAGGGTATCGTATCTGTATCAAGGAGGAAGATAAGGGATGGTGTGCTTGCAGGGTTTATGATCGGTGTCGTTGCGGGTATGGTGGGTTTCGTAGGGGGACAGGCCGCCCTCCATTCGATCGGTACAACCTTATTCAACTCAACCTCAAGATTCCTCAGCATCGGGTACCCGATGTCGAAAGCTCTGGGGTGGGCAACCTTCGGTATGTGCATTGGCTGTGTGGAGGGGGTGCGAAGCAGGTCGCTTGCGAAGGTTCGAAACGGGCTTGTAGGGGGATTCCTTGGCGGAATAGTTGGTGGGCTTGTTGTGGAGTACCTCCGTGTCCTTGAACCTGAAAGCTACTACATCAGATTGGTCGGACTTGCCGTACTGGGCTTATCGATAGGATTCTCATACGGCATCGTGGAGAGAAGAATGACAAGGGCTTCACTGCGCTTTCTGAGCGGACGGTTCAGGGGGAGGGAGTTTCCCCTGGTGCAGGGAAAGACTGAAATCGGAGGCTCGGAGAGGGTTGACATAAACCTTGAGGGATATTCGGTTGACCCTGGTGTAAGGATCGAGATCAGGAGGGAGAGGGGGGATTTCACTCTCGTTGATTCAGGATCTCAGAAAGGCGTCTTCATCAACGACGAAAAAACGGCGAAGACAAAGCTTCAGGACGGTGATGTGATACGAATCGGGAATGCCCAGTTTCTTTTCACAAGACTATAAAGCTTTAAATATGCGCAGCACCACTTATGGCATTTATGGACACGGCATGTTAGTTGAATCCTTGATATAAGTTCAAGTGATGGAGGAATAGAGAGAGGTGCATATAAAAAGGATCTGGATAGCCGGGACGATTTTTTTACTGAGTCCCTTTTTACTCTCGCCATGGCCTGGCTTTTCAGACACCCTCAGGATATCCCAGATCGATAGCAGAACGCTCCTCGTCGATCAGAAAGTGAGGGTGTACGTGAGTGTAACAGATGACGAGGGTGAGCCAGTTGGGGATCTGCGGAAGGATAACTTCGTGCTCCACGAAGTGGCCACAGGAGGGTTCGGGGAGAAGAGGGAGATACTAACGCTTGAGCATGGTGTAAACGTGAACCAGGGTATAAACTTCCTTCTCATAATCGATAACTCAGGCAGCATGTACTGGGACAGCACTGGAAAGATAAAAAACTCTAAGAATGAGGAGATCTGGAGGATCACGGAAGCTAAGCGGGCTATTACTTCCCTGCTAAAAGAAATCAAGAATCCTCTCGACAGGGTCGGTTTGATCTCCTTCAACGTGAAAATCGATATGCGGGTAAAGCCAACGGCAAACAGGGTAGCCATTCAGAGAGCGCTGGCGCAGATAAAAAAGCCTCCGGAGGAAGAGGCGTATACCGAGCTGTATGAGACCATTTACCAGGCAGTTGACGATCTGCGTACGGC
>CAZPCG010000421.1:0-2506 GCA_964584875.1 uncultured Spirochaetota bacterium | reverse complement strand
GGCACCTGGAACCTGATCGGGAGGGATTTCAGGAGCAATGGGAGGATGATAGGCAGGCTAATGTTACCAACCCTCGTCGTTCAGGAAGGCGGGTACAACAGCAGGGTAATCGGCAGCAACGTTCGCAACTTCTTTGCCGGGCTTTGGACAGGAGCTTACTCATAACAGTCAGTCTATCAGGATGAGGCCAAGCAGGTTCCCGCGGGGGAAGCAGTTCGGGTGCACATCGCTCCCAAGGGGGTACATCTCCCACCCGAGCATTGTGGCAAGGCGGTAGCAGTCTATCCCAACCGCCTCCATTGAGGGACGTGCTCTGAGGGCAAGGCGGCACTTCTCCCCTTTCAGGACGGTGCAATCAACGTTGTAGCAGAAGGTGCTCTTGCAGCTCCCCGCTGCAAAGCCGGTCGCAAGGTAGTAACCATCGTAGAAGGCGGCGCTCTCAAGTTTGCTCACTATCTCAAAAATCTTTTTGTACGCCTCTACACGCTCGGTAATAGTGCTTTTGTCCCTCACAATCACTTCCGGGGGTACCTCGAGCTTGAAAACGACAGACTGCCGGAAGCGGGATACAATGACCCTCATCTCCTCGGGCTTCAAACTGTGGGGCGGACAGTTGGCACAGGTACCGTAGCCGAAGCACTTCGGGACGGAGCACTTCAGGGTAACCCGCTCATCGATGGTCACCTCTGCAGCGCCTAGGGGGTGGGCATCGCTTGCACCAAGCTCAACCGCCTCAGCGCAGTAGCGCTCAGCATCTCTCTTTACATCCCCAAGGGGAATGTTGAGCCTGACCCTTCGTATTGAAACGCGCTCCATATACACCTCTACAATTTCTGCTTCTCAGGCTTCTTTCTCTTTTTCCTGGGGCGCCTCTTCCCAAAGGTGCCCCTGAACAGTTTCCCACGCCTCGTCCTTATATCACCCTTCCCCATTAGTGCACCCTCCACTATCAACACTCATATTACACTTTTTTCTCCTATAATTACCATAAAAAATCCAGGAAAACAACATGAATCTATTTTGCAATCCATTTTTTCACGAGACAGGCTTCCCCGCAGCACCTAATCCAAATTCAAAGTGCCTCTCCTTCATCTCCTCCCTCGGGGGGTTGAAATAGCCAAGCTTCAGCCAGGGGAGCTTTAGCTGCATGCGCTCAAGCCAGCTCCGCATGCCGATGAAGCACGGCTCAAGGCCGAGGAGGCCGATCTCCTCGATGTACCACTCCGGGTCGATGTTGAGGTTTCGGGTCTGCACCATGTTCAGCTTCACCTCAATGACGAGACGCTCAAGGGCTTCCATCTCTGAGGGGTGGTCAGTGAAGCCAGGGAAGATCAGGTAGTTTATCGATGTCCAGAGCCCAAAGGCCCTGGCAATTCTCAGAGATTCGAGGGGGTGCTGGAATGTGTAATCTCCGGGCAAAAAGTAGGCGTTGTAGTACCGCTCCTGGGCTGAGTTGATGCTCACGCGTATGCTGTCCAGCCCTGCGCGGCAGAGCCTCTCTACCACCCCGGGCTTCCCGGCGTTCGTGTTGATGTTGATGACGCCCCGCTTCGTCCTTTTTCGTATCGCACGGATGCTCTCCTCAATGAGGTCTCCCAAAAGGAGGGGCTCGCCCTCGCACCCCTGCCCGAAGCTTACGACTGGCCTCGGTGCATGCTCCAGGTGTGGGACTGCAACCTCGACCACCTCCTGCACCTCCGGGATGAAGGCTATGCGCTCCTGGGGTGGTTTTACCCCCGATTCGGACGGCTGCCGTGAGATGCATCCTATGCAATCTGCGTTGCAGCCCGGGCTTGTGGGCAAGGGGCACTCCCAGCGCTCCATAACGAAGTTCCTCGCAGCAGGACACCCGTAGCGGAGTACGCAGTTCTCAATGAGGTGCTGCACAAGCCTGTTTCCTCGATACCGACCAGCCACCATCTGCGCCCTTTCATGAATGGCAGTCAGATCCACCCATTTCAGGTCCTGGCGCTTGTCGGGGTCAATCCGGACCCCGGCAACGTAGAACCTGCCCCTATGCCATCCCACGGCGGAGTAGCTGTACAGCGGGAGCCTCCCCGCTCCAGGCAGCCGGTAGAAGGAGCTCCGGTACATCTGAAGGTAGGCGGGGGCCATGAAGGCAGCAACCGCATGTACCCTGTTGCCTCCATACTCATGAACCCTCACATACTCCCCCTTAACCGGATCATACCCGATCGCACCACGCTCCGGGAGCATGTAAAGGTCGCTTCCCTCAGGGAGGGGGATGATGTCTTCCCTGGAAGGAATTGCCGGTACATCGAGAGACATACCTGTCATGCGGTAGCTGGGAATCTCGAAGATGTTGCCGCAATTGTCGCTCACAACGAGATAGGGGCTCTCCCTCATTACCTCTCCCTCTACGCCATAACATAATATATGGCTAATATGAATAATGAGTACCTTATACGATGTTACATCAGGTAAAGACTATACATGCTGTCATTGCGAGGAAGGAGCCGAAGGCGACTGACGAAACAATCCCGAT
>CAZPCG010000420.1:0-2509 GCA_964584875.1 uncultured Spirochaetota bacterium | reverse complement strand
GGGGGGATGCGCGGTATCATGGGAGCCGGAACGAACAGGATGAATGTCTACACCGTCGGGAGGGCGACGCAGGGGCTTGCGCAGTACCTGCTCGAAAAGCCGGGCGGCGGAAAGGTTCGTGGGGTTGCAATCGCATTCGATTCGAGGAACAACTCGAAGCTATTTGCAATGGAAGCCTCGGGTGTGCTTGCCGCAAACGGGATCAAGGTCCATATCTTCCCCGAGCTCAGGCCGGCCCCCCTCCTTTCATTTGCGGTGCGCTACCTCGGCATCAATGCTGGAATTGTCATCACGGCAAGCCATAACCCCAAGGAGTACAATGGCTACAAGGTGTACGGAGCGGACGGCGCCCAGGTTGTCTCGCCTGAGGATGAGCGCATAGTTGAGTACGTGAACCGCATCGATATAGCGGGCGGAGTAAGGCGAATCCCCTACGACGAGGGGAAGAGGCGGGGGCTGATTCGTGAGCTTGGCGATGAGGTGGAAAACGCCTACCTCGGCCGGGTACAGCGCTTCCTCAAGGGCGTCCAAAAGGGTATTGCAGAGGAGCTTGCAACGCTGAAGAGGAAGATCAGAGTCGTATACACCCCCCTTCACGGTACGGGGATTACCCTCGTGCCTGAGGCCCTTGAGAGCATAGGGGGCTCAGAGGTGCTCTGCGAGCAGGCGCAGAGTGAACCCGATGGCAATTTCACCACAACCCCATCCCCGAATCCGGAGGAATCCATCGCCCTCTCCCGGGCTGTGGAGCTTGCACGGAGGGAGGGAGCTGACCTCGTCATTGCAACCGATCCTGACTGCGACAGGATGGGGCTTGCCGTCCGCGATAGCTCCGGCTCCTTTGTCATTCTCAGCGGCAACCAGATCGGCTGTCTCCTTGCCTACATGCTTGCCCATTCCTATACAAAATCGGGCATGCTCCCGCCAAATCCTGTGATGATCACTACGATCGTGTCCACCGAGCTCGTCCATGCAATTGCGGGGGATTTTGGTATCAGGGTGATCGATGTTCTCACAGGTTTCAAGTACATCGCCGCCAGGATGCGCGAGTTCGAGGAGAGGGGGGACCGGAACTTCATCTACGGCTTTGAGGAGAGCTATGGCTACCTTGCCGATACCTTTGTTCGGGATAAGGATGGCGTCATCGGCTCTGCTTTGGCCCTCCTCATGGTCATGTATGCTGCTGCGACCTCCGGTTCTGTTGCTGAGCTTCTTCAAAGCATCTATAAAAAGTACGGTTTGTACAGGGAGTACCAGCGCTCCTTCACCCTGAAGGGAGCTGAAGGGGCCCAGCGGATCAGGCTCCTCATGAAGGAGATGCGGGAAAATCCACCCGCCGCAATTGCAGGGTCCCGTATCGTGCGGACGAGGGATTTCCTACTGCTTACGGAAAAGCTCGTGCAGGAAAGCGAGGTCAGGCCCATCGAGGGAATCCCACAGTCAAACGTGCTTCAGTTCTACACCGACGGGATCAAGGTTTCGGTGCGCCCCTCCGGTACGGAGCCGAAGATAAAGTTCTACTTCGCCTTCAAGGCCCCGGTTTCAGGGAGCATGGAGGAAACGGCCCGCTCTCTTGATGAGAAGTACAGGCAGGTCTCCTGTGAGCTTTTCCAGCGCTACGGGCTTTCTTGAAAATATTTTTATTAAAGGAATAGTCCAGGTATTGGTTATATCGAATTAATCTGCCGGCACGGGAATCCATGCCGCCTGTCGTCCCTGCAAAGTTTGTCGGCAAGCGCTATGCAAAATAAGACTAATTATCAGGAAGTGCAAACCGCTGTGCGATGAGCTCTTCGATGTGGCGGGAAAGCTCACCGGTGACCCTTTTTTCAGGGAGTGTTTGGATGGGTTTCCCTTTTATGAAAATGGTTGCCGTCCTTTTTTTTCCACCCGCAACTCCTATATCGGCCTCCCTCGCCTCTCCGGGGCCGTTAACGTTGCACCCCATAACCGCGACCCGCAGGCCCCCGAAATCCTCAAGGCGCTTTCCGCGCCTCCTGTACCTTTTTTCAGCATAGCGCAAGATGCGCTCCACCCTGACCGCCATCCTCTGGATGTTCATCTGGCATCTTCCGCACATGGGGCATGAGATGATGGTGTAGGGGAGCGGAATGTGCCCTGTAACACCCAGCACCCTCTTCGAGAGGTCAATGGAAGCTGCAAGGTGCCTTCTTGCAGGAAGGATGTGTGGTTTTGAAACCGTGGAAGGCGCAGGAACGATGAGTATGCCCCCGCAGCTTCCCTCGCAAAGGAAGCTTCCTGCAAGGAGCGCCGTCTCGTACATGCAAGCCTCTATAGTGCGGCAAACCCCCAGGCATGCGAGGGCTTTTATTCCGAGCTCATCGTGGATCGATCTGCTGATGTTGAAGGAGGTTACGATGTCAGGGTGATAAAAGCAGGAGAAGAGATTTTTACAGCCGCCTGCTTGAAGCTCCTCTACTGCCCTCATGAAGGCTTTAACCTCTGCCCCGAGCGTATCTTCCTCGCTTTCGTCTCTTCCTCGCATTTT
>CAZPCG010000419.1:0-2514 GCA_964584875.1 uncultured Spirochaetota bacterium | reverse complement strand
CCAATCGATTTCTCGGGCCTTGTGGACAGCTCGAGGTGGTAGTCGAATCCAAAAATGGAGTAAATTGCATCCGTCAGCTCGATTACCCGAATGACTTCCTCCTCTATCTGATTGGGCAACAGGAATATGTGAGCATCATCCTGGGTAAAGCTTCGAACCCGGAAAAGCCCCTGGAGCACGCCCGACTTTTCATGCCGGTGCACCAGGCCTATCTCGGCCACTCTCCAGGGAAAATCCCTGTATGAATGGATCTTCTGTTTGTAAAGAAGCATTCCTCCCGGGCAGTTCATCGGTTTGATGGCGAATGGGGAACCATCGATTTCAGTCATGTACATGTTCTCGCGGTAGTTTTCCCAGTGGCCCGACTGTACCCAGAGCTCCTTTTTCAACAAGATTGGCGTCTGCACCTCAACGTACCCTGCCTTCGTGTGCTCCTCACGCCAGAATTCGAGCAGCGTATTCCTCAGTACCATTCCGCCGGGCAGCCAGAATGGAAACCCAGGGCCCTCATCCAGCAGTGCGAATAGCTCAAGCTCCTTTCCAAGCTTTCGGTGGTCCCTCTTCTTTGCCTCCTCGATCTGCCTCAGGTATGAACGAAGCTCCTTTTCACCGAAGAACGAGGTCCCATATATCCTGGTAAGCATAGGATTGCGCTCATCCCCCCTCCAGTAGGCGCCTGCAAGGTTCAGTATCTTGAACGCCTTGATATATCCAGTGGAGGGGAGATGGGGACCGCGGCAGAGATCGACAAAATCCCCATTCTTGTAAAACGTAATCTCCTGTTCCGCTCCGAGGTCTTTGATAAGCTCGACCTTGTACCGCTCATCCTTTTCCTTGAAAAACTCTGCAGCTTCACCCCTTTCCATGCTGAAGCGGTCAAACCTCTGGTCACTGCCGACAATCTTTTGCATCTCCTCCTCGATTTTTTCAAGATCCTGGGATGTTATGGGCTCCTGAAAATCGAAATCGTAGTAAAATCCGTTCTTTATCGCAGGGCCGATCGCAAGCTTCACGTCCGGAAAGAGATGCTGCACGGCCTGGGCAAGCACATGGGAGGTGCTATGCCTGAGAATATCGAGCGCCTTATCAGAATGGATGGTAACAAAAGTCCCGGTTCCTCCCGAATTGATCGGCGTAAGGAGGTCGTAGAGCGTATTGTCGAGGAGTATGCCCACGATCTGATCCCTGTTCTTCGGGGAAAGTCGATCGAGTATGGATGCAAAATGCTCACCCCGGTCCACTTCCACCTCAATACCATCGATCTTTACTATAAGCTTCTTCACATTTTATTCCAGTTTAAGAGTTAATAAAGGTTTTTTAAATAGGCAAACTTCATCCGACAATCGCGTTAAATATAATTTTTCCCAAACCCATGTGCAACGCTTTTTTAGGAGATAATCCGACTCGAGCAAAATGCACCCCGGCTGTCATAAAAAAGCTGCCACGTTGAGCCTGCAGGCAATCTCTTGACAGTGTGCACTTTTAGTTCAAAATGATTGCTTAATGTATTACCTTATGACTCTGCATGACGGCTAACGGCCGGTGGTTGTTAAATTCGCTTTTTTTCAGGGTCATCGATGTTGAGTCTCCCTCCATTGTTCCAGCAGGCCAAAGAGCTTCTTTCACAGCAGGCCATCTTCAGCATCGGACTGCTTCTCATTACAGGGTTTGTTCTGGGAAAGCTCTTTGAAAAGCTCAGAATCCCTGCAATCACAGGGTACATACTCGCCGGCCTGGTTTTAGGGCCCTCAGTGACAGGCTTCGTAACATCGGAAATGTCTGGAAACCTCCATATTCTCAACGACATTGCCCTTGGAATCATCGCCCTGATCATAGGAAGTGAATTCAGCCTTCCAAAAATCAGGGAAACCGGTAAAAACGTTTTCATCATCACCTTTTTTGAGGCCTTCTTCGCTCTTGTCTTTGTCACGGTCGTCCTGAGCTTTATCGGCTTCGGCTTCTACTATTCTCTGCTCCTCGGGGCAATTGCCTCGGCAACAGCAGCCGCAACGACTGTGATAATCATCAGGGAGCTGCGTGCAAGGGGAACATTTGTCGACTACCTCTATGGGGTTGTAGCCTTTGATGATGCGCTCTGTGTCGTTTTCTTCAGCATCTCCTTCGCTGTCATCACGCCAGTCATCGCCCAGGGAGGAGGCGATGGAGGAATCATCTCGGGACTGCTGCAGGCCCTCTATGCGCTTTTGGCATCCATCCTCATCGGCTTTACAGGAGGGTTCATACTCCATCTTCTGACCAGGTCCATGGATAAGATGAACGAAGTTCTGCTCGTTTCACTGTCCATGCTCTTCTTCGTCATTGCACTATCAATGATGCTCCGGCTTTCCCCTCTCATCGCAAACATGGTAATGGGGGCAACCATCATCAACCTCTCGCTGAGAAACAATCGCATCTTCTCCCTGCTGGAACCGCTTACGCCACCACTCTTCGCCCTATTCTTCATCCTTGCCGGGGTCGAGCTTGACATTTCAGTATTCACAAAGGGACTCATAG
>CAZPCG010000418.1:0-2520 GCA_964584875.1 uncultured Spirochaetota bacterium | reverse complement strand
CCCCTATCCCCTCCCTCATCCCCTCATGTAATTGAGCCTGCCGCCGGCAAGAATTATTTTGATCTCCTCCTCAGTCAGACTGTATCTGAGCGGTATCGTCTCATCCTCCGACTCGCTGTGCAGCACAAGCCTTTCCCCCAGCTCAAGACATTTACGAACATCGGGAATGCGCACCCTGTCACCCTGTGCAATTCGATCGTAGTCCTCACTCTTTGCGAATGCCAGGGGAAGTATCCCAAAGTTGATGAGGTTTGCGATGTGGATGCGCTCGAAGGACTTTGCGACAACTGCCTTCACCCCGAGGTACATGGGGCAGAGGGCAGCGTGCTCGCGGCTTGAGCCCTGGCCGTAGGATTCTCCGGCTACAATGATGCTGGCAAGACCTTCGCTCTTATATGCCAGAGCCCTTTTGCTGAAGGTTTCATCGATGGGGGCAAAAACGTACTCGGCGTATTTTGGTACGTTCGAGCGGTACTTCATCTTGTCACCGGCAGGCATGATGTGATCGGTTGTTATCTTATCTCCCACCTTTATCGCAATCACCCCCTGAATCTCATCATCCATTGGCTCGTTTTCTGGGGGAGTGCCAATGTTCGGGCCGCGGAATATCTCAACGCCCTCGCGCTCCTCCTGAGGGGGGATTATCATTGAGTCGTCGATTATATACGCTTCTGGAAGCTCAATGCGAGGATACTCCAAACCAAGAGCACGGGGGTCGGTGAGCTCTCCCCTGATGGCAGTTGCCACAGCCGTTTCAACACTGGTCAGGTAAACCTTTGCGGATTTCGTCCCCGACCTCCCCTCGAAGTTTCGGTTTGAGGTGCGCACGCTCACCGAATCAGTGCCAGGGGCCTGTGAGTTTCCTATGCAAAACCCGCATGCGCTTTCGGCAACCCTTGCCCCTGACGCAATGAGCGTTGAAAGCGCGCCGTTGTCTGCAATCATCCGCAAAACCTGTCTCGACCCGGGAGCAACAACGAAAGAGACATCCTCATGGACCCCTTTACCCTCGAGCATCTTCGCTGCAACCATCAGCTCCTGGTAGCTGGAGTTGGTGCAGGAGCCGATGATGACCTGGTCCACCTTCAGCCCCTCAACGTCAGCCACCCTTGCGATATTGTCTGGGCTATGGGGCTTTGCAACCAGCGGTTCTATGTACGAGAGGTCGAGCTCTATGGTTCGTCTATACCGGGCGCCCCCATCTGCCTCGAGGTCCACCCACTGCCCCCCTCTTCCCTGCGCTTTCAGGAACCGGAGGGTGTTCTCATCGCTTGGAAACACCGAAGTTGTCACCCCGAGCTCCGCTCCCATGTTCGTTATTGTTGCCCTCTGGGGCACGGAGAGGGTTTTGACCCCAGGTCCTCCATACTCAAGCACTGTTCCCACGTTCCCCCTCGTCGTGAGAATCTCAAGGAGCTTCAGTATGACATCCTTAGCTGAGATCCAGGGGGTGAGCTCACCTTCAAGCAGGACCCTCACCACTGCCGGATAGGCAAAGGCAAATGAGCCTCGAGCCATGGCTACGGCAACATCCAGACCACCCGCTCCCAGGGCAAACATCCCGATGCCGCCTGCAGTCGGTGTGTGTGAATCCGACCCGAGGAGGGTCTTTCCAGGCACAGCAAACCTCTCCAGATGCACCTGATGGCATATCCCGTTCCCCGCCCGGGAGAAGTAGATACCGTACCTGCGGGCTATCGTCTGAAGGTAGCGGTGATCGTCAAAGTTCTCAAATCCGGTCTGAATTGTGCTGTGGTCCACGTAGCTTACAGATATTTCGGTGGCAAGCTTAGAAGGCTTCATGCTTTCAAGCTGGAGGTACGTCATGGTACCTGTAGCATCCTGTGTAAGGGTCTGGTTAATCCTTATCGTCACCTCATTTCCGGGCTTCATCTCCCCTGAGATAAGGTGATTTTCTATGATCTTTTCAACGATATTTCTTTTCATGATATTTCTGTGATATTTCTTTCCCTGTTCCATCCATTCTGCTCGATACACTGGCAATAGTTATCTTTACTAAGACATATTGTAATACACTGAGACATTTTGTCAATAGAATTCAGCAATTTTTAAATACGCAATGCACGCAACCTCACAGCATGGAGCGCCCCCGGTATAATACCATTCATAATTCATGTTATAATTTCTTTTATTTCGATATATAAAACATACTTCTCAGAGAAATACATTTCCCCCAACAATCAAATATCTCCTTGACATCTAACATTCTTTGTGATACTGTTTGAATGTATTAATACAATATAAAGGTGATTGGAACAATGAAGTTCAACGCTGATGAAAAAAGCGATCGGCCCTACTACCTTCATCTGAAAAACCTCCTGAAAGAGAAGATACAAAAAGGCGAGATAAAGGACAAACGGCTTCCATCGATCAGGCAGCTCGCAAAGGAGTTCGGAGTGAGCATCAATACCGTGTTAAGGGCCTACAGCGAGCTCGGCAGAGAAGGGATAGTATCCGGCTCGGTTGGAAAAGGCACCTTTATAACGATCGACCCCCAGG
>CAZPCG010000417.1:0-2521 GCA_964584875.1 uncultured Spirochaetota bacterium | reverse complement strand
CCCAGCTCACCAGGCTGTCTTTTGAGAATTATCGTTCCGATCATGAAAGGAAAAAGGCCAAGCAGTACAACCCCCGAAGCTCTCCTGACAATGGAGGAAAGGTAAATATTCGGGATTCTTCCAGAAAGCCTCTGGCAGAAGCTTTTCATGCCTGAAGTCAGAAAGGAGTAGTGGTAAACGAGCCAAAGCACCGAGAAGCTCAGCAAAACAACTACCGGTTCCAGGTAGGCCTGTTTCCACGCAAGGCTCATGGGCGACTCTCTAATCCTTCCATCCCGAAACTTCCCTGTACCATGCAACGGTCTTTCTTATATGAGCTTCGATGTCGGAATCGGGTTCGTACCCCAGCTCCTCCATAGCATGCTCACAGCTGTAGTGGAAATCCTTTGAAGAGCGTACGACCCTGTAAAGGGTAATGCTGGGAGCCGTGTTGGGTTTAAAAACCCTGTTTATGGCTTCGGAGAGAAAGGCAGCTCCCAGGGCAAAGGGTGAAGGAAAGCTGCGGAAGCGGAGCGGCACCCCTAAAGCTGAGGCGATTTTCTCTGAAAAATCCATCCAGCTCACCGTGGCATTATCGGTAATATTGTAGGTTCCGCCTGTTATCCTGCTTTGCACCGCAAGCTCGGCTGAGCGGCAGAGATTTTCTATGAAAACGGGTGTAAAAACTGCCTTTCCCATGTCGACCATTGGCCAGTAGGAATTGGCAATTCTGTCGATCATCTCATAGCTCCACTTCCAGTCCTCGGGCCCGTAGACTGCCGAAGGCCTCAGGACGATGAGCTCCATGCCGCAGTTTTCGCAAAGCCGGCCTGCAACCCTTTCGCCCTCGAGTTTTGTCCGTGAGTAGGCAAAGGAGGGTCTACGCTGGCCTTGTGGATGCTCGAGCATATCTCGCCTGCCGAATCCCGCCACGTTGGCTGTGGATAGGTAAACGATTCGACCCACCGTCCCGCTTCTGGAAGCGGCTTCGATGATGTTTCGAACCCCCCCGACATTTACCTCTCGAAACTCTTTCTTCTTCCCCCAGTCAAAAGAACGCGCAGCGCAGTGTATAACGGTTCGGCAGCCTTTCATCGCTTCGATGAGCGAGGAAGGATTCCGCACATCCCCATACCTCAGGTTGAGCCCGGCGCTGTGAAGCCGCCGCAGGTCGCTTGTAGGGCGCACGAACCCGCACGCTTCGTAGCCGAGGGAGGTGAAGTACTTGAGAAATGCTGAGCCGATGAAGCCGTTTGCACCTGTGATGAGTATCATTGTGTTTTGCGCTCAGTGAGGGTTTACTGCGACCACCAGGTCGGGGCCCTGTCCCAACGGTGATTTTTCAGCCCGGCAACAAGCCGGGGGGGCAGCCCCTTCCCATCGCTTGTGCCGATGTTCTCACGAACGTGGTGCGGCTTTCTCATGCCAGGGATGGTGGTGCTAACCGTCCTATTTGAAAGGATGAACCTCAGGGCCATTTCAGCCATTGTCATGCCTTCGGGAACAAGTGTGCGGAGACGGCCGGCATGTTCAACGCTCGATTCCAGGTTCTCGGGAACGAAGTAGCTTCGTCTCCAGTCTCCCTCGGGGAACGTTGTTTCCCTCGTTATCTTCCCTGTCAGGGTTCCTTCATCGAAGGGAACCCGGGCAATCACCGCAATGCTCAGCTTGCCGCAGAGGGGGAAGAGCTCATCCTCCGGCGCCTGGTCGAATATGTTGTAGATGAGCTGCACCGAATCGATTAGGCCTGTGCGGAGCGTTTCCAGGCAGTTGTTCGGCTCCCATCGATTAACGCTCAGGCCGGCTGCCCGTATCTTTCCATCCTGCTTCAGTTTCTCCACTGCCTTCTGCCACCGCTCATCGTGGGCCCAGCTGTCCTCCCAGACGTGAAACTGCTGCAGGTCTATCGTATCCACGCCGATATTTTTCAGGCTCATCTCCGTATACTTTACGATGTGCTCCGGAGGGAAGCAGTCATCAAGTGTAAATCCCCTCTTCGAAGGCCATATGAAGTTTTTTGGAGGGATCTTGGTTGCGGCATAGAGCTTTTTGCCTGGATGCCGTCTGAGCAGCCTCTGCAGTACCATCTCACTCTTCCCCTCTGCATAGCCCCATGCCGTGTCGAAGAAATTGCATCCGAGCTCAACCGAAAGGTCGAGGGATTTCTCTATGTCGGTTTCATCTCCTTCTTTCCACGATGCAAGGCCCCACATCCCAAAGCCTATCTCGCTCACCTTCCAGCCCATTCTGCCGAACGATCGATACTCCATGGCTAACCTCCCTCTCTGAAAGTTGTACTAACTGTAAAACTGCAGGGTCTTGTTGTCAAATGTATTTTCATGGTTTGCCCCTCTTTCCAGTGGCAGGAGGGGAGAAAGCTGAGTATATTGATAAAAAAGATTATCCGGGCTGTCATTGCGAGGAAGGAGCCGAAGGCGACTGACAAAGCAATCCCGGTCCAGTACTCATTTTCGAGATGACCCATAAAAGAACGATCAGTGGAAAAAGACGCCCCTTACCTCGCATTGCCAACGTACTTACT
>CAZPCG010000416.1:537-2538 GCA_964584875.1 uncultured Spirochaetota bacterium | reverse complement strand
TTTTTTTCAACAGCGATGAGGGCAGGAGGTTTATTATTATGAAATTGACACTATATTTGAGAAGTAATACTTTTATGAGACAGCATGAGGAACCTGTTTCTGGATGAAGACAGCCTGCATGGCTCGGAAGTTCATGTTGAGGGCGAAAATTTCCATTACCTGAAAAACGTCCGCCGAATCAGAACAGGGGAAGGCTTCAATGCCGTTATCGGGGACAGGCGGTACAGCCTGAAGGTATCCCGCATCGATCGGGGAAGGATCATCTGTACGGTAGAAGCATTGAGCCGGCTTGAGGACCAGGGTCGGGTAGCAATATCGGTTTATCAGGGCGTGCTTAAAGCCAAAAAGATGGATTTTACCATCTCAAAGCTCGCTGAACTGGGTGTTCGCCTGTTCTGCCCCCTCCTGACGGAAAGAACGGTTCCCTATTCTGTGAGTGAAAACAGGCAGCAGCGCTGGGCGAAGCTTGCAAGGGAGTCTTCGAAGGTATCAGGTTTTGAACATGCGATGCAGGTCATACAGCCAAGGGCACTTGATGAGGCGTGTTCCTCTCTGAGGAGTTATGGGGAGGGGGTGATCATAGTCTTTTCTACAGAACAGGAATGCATACACCTGAAATCATACCTGGATACCTGTGATCCCTCGGGGAGTCATGTATTCCATCTGTTTTTCGGCCCGGAAGGCGGATTTTCCGTTAGTGAGGTCGAAACTGTTCGACGGGCCGGTGGTATAGCGGTCTCCATGGGTACTTTCATCATGAAATCCGAAACTGCAGCGATTGTCGGTTCTGGATTCATCCGTGTTTACTATTCAGAGCTTGCGAGATGGTGATGGAACGGTATAGAATTCTGGGTATTCCCTTTGACGATGTGGGAATCGATGAGGCGATTATAAAAGTTGAGCAGTTTCTGCGAGATGGAAAAAGTCACATCATTACCTATCTATCTCTTCCGACGCTGATGATGGCGAGGAGGAACAAGTTTCTTCGCATTTTCCTCCAGGAGGCTGATATCATCATTCCCTGTGGGAAACACATTCTCTGGGCAGTAAAAGTTTTGAAGAGACCTCTCCATGAAGCTGTTGTTCCCTCGCTCTTTACGAAAATGCTCATGAACCAGTCGGTTGAGCTTGGAAAGACCGTGTATCTCTTTGGAGGAAAAGACGTCACCATTGACAGGGCATCCACTAACCTCAAAAGGGAAATTCCCAGGCTTTTCCTCATCGGGAAGTACAGAGGGAATTATCCGAAGCGAATGCATGAAGACATTGTGCAGGCAATCGGGAAAGCTTCTCCGGACTACTTTTTCATCGGGCTCGGCTCTCCCTCAGAGGAGCTTTGGGTTGAGAGAAACAAAGAGAAAATACATGCAAAGATCACTGTGCTTGTCGGCGGACTCTTTGACCTCTTTGCCGGTAATATAAGAAAAAGTGGCTCCTACAGAACTATGGCGGATTCAGGGAAAGGAGCGGTGCGGGAGGTTCCACAGCCTCGAGCTATTCGAAAGCTTTGGTGGGTACCGCTTTTCGTCATATTTGTTTGGATCGAAAAGCTGTTCTGGAAACACTGATGGGGAAATGCGGTCTACCGGATGAAAAAATTAACGATTCTCATAGTAGGAAAAACTTCTGAACCGGGATTGATGGCAATTGTCGATGGGAGAATAAAATCGCTTGTTCCGGTATTCAATGGAACGAGGATAATCGATTACTACACCGCTCCCTTAATTGCTGCAGGTTTCAAGAGCATCCTCCTGCTTGTTGAAAAGGACACCCCGGGCATTAAGAACCATCTTGGGTATAGCTACGGCCAAACTAAAATAAAGATTCTTGAAGAGGTTGATATTAGAGGGAGGCTTGGGAAGCTGCTCAGTTTAAGCCGAAATGAGGCCCTAATTCTACTCAGGGCAGATGAGGTGATTCTGACGGACTGGGGAAAATTGATTCAACACCTCCTCACCCTGCCACAAACGAACTACGCAGTGATGACAAAAAAGAGGGAAC
>CAZPCG010000416.1:0-527 GCA_964584875.1 uncultured Spirochaetota bacterium | reverse complement strand
GTCTGGAAAAGAGGGGGTTGAGATAACGAACGAATCATCAAAGCTGGAGGGAGTCCGGAATGGATGGTCTGAATATCTCATCTCTTCGTTGAAGGTGGTTTTCTGGAATGCTATATGTTATACTATGAAAACCGTTGTGGAGTATTACGATGTCCATTTCTCCATCCTTAAAGATTTGAAAGAATACATGCGTGTCTGCTCGGCCCTCCCATCGAATGAGCATAATGGAGACTATCTCTCAAGCATCAGTCATACTGGTTTTATACGACACTCCAGCGTCTCCCATTCATGCACCGTTGAGGGGTACGTTGAACGCTCGCTGCTTTTTTCCAATGTCAGGGTTGGGAGGAATGCACGGGTGATTAACTCAATTGTCATGGAGAACAATTACATCGGTGAAGGCTCGTGCATACAGAATGCCATTATATGTGACAACGGGGAGCTATTTCCCAAGCTTTCCCCCAATATTGGTGAGAGGACCCGCATCGGGGATAACGGCGGTTCAGGACACAACAGGTTGTACCCCA
>CAZPCG010000415.1:0-2551 GCA_964584875.1 uncultured Spirochaetota bacterium | reverse complement strand
GCAAACCTTATCTGCCCGAAGGGTATGTGGTGACATTTACTCTGCCATTTACACCCCATGAGCTCGAGCACCTTGAACAACTGCCTGAAGTGGAGCGACTGCGGGGAGCCCACCACATAGAGGGCAAGCTCGAAGTGAAAGGCCCGGTGCCTGTACATGGCGGCCGCTATATCCCTGGTGATGTACAGGGTGGTCCCGTCCCGTTTTCGGAGCAGTGCGGGAGGAAGGCTTTCGTTTTTGAAGGGCACAACCAGGGCTCCATCGCTGATCGCCGTAATGCCGCTTGACTGCACGAGCTTAATCGTTTCTCCGAGCATTGAGCTGTAGAAGCTTTCTCCGGTGTAGTATTCAAACTCAACCCCGATTCGCCTGTAAATCCTCTTGAATTCCTCAATGCTGAGCGTCCTGAACCTCTCCCAGAGCTTCTGAGCCTCGCAGTCACCGCTCTCAAGCCTGCTGAACCACAGGCGAGCCTCATCTTCGAGGGACGGGTCCCTTTCGGCCTCTGAGTGGAACTTCACGTAGATTCTGTAAAGGTATTCGACCGGGTTATCGCTTCGGTCAAGCTCCTCCCGGCTACCCCACCTCCTGAGGGCTGTTATGAGCTTGCCGAACTGTGTACCCCAGTCCCCGAGATGGTTGATTCCCAAGACACTGTAGCCGAGGAAGGAGTAAATTTTCTTGAGTGAATTTCCGATCACCGTCGAGCGGAGATGACCGATACCGAAGGGTTTTGCGATGTTGGGTGAGGAAAAATCAATGACGACCGTTTTCCCGCTTCCGAGTGAATGGAGATCTTCAAAGCCGGTCGACGTGACATGCGACACAATTTGCTTTGTAAGAAAAGCCCTGTCGATAAAGATGTTGAGATAAGCTCCCTGCGAGACCACCCTTTCGACGATATCAGCTTGCTGCAATTCCCGTTTCAGATGATCCTGTATTTCCCGGGCGAGGCGTGCGGGATTCTTCTTTCGCTCACCTGCAAAAGAAAAGCAGGGGACGGCAAAATCGCCTAACTCCGGTTTCGGCGGCACCTCCAGGAGGGAGTGCATCCGCTCTTCAGAGATATTGAAAGCGTCGGCCAGTCGTGCGGCAAGCTCTTTTTTGATATCGATGCTCATGCTTCCTGCCTGATCTGCATCCTTTTAACCTGAAACGATGTGAATCAGGTTTGAAGGAATAGCACCGCTACAGTTGTATGTCCGTGTTTCGAACTACCTTCGCCTCCCCCATGAGCATATCGATGAGCTCGTTCAGCTGATCGTTGTACTGCTTCTGCAGTAGCTGCATCTTGATCTGCTGGCGGGCAACATCGATATCGACACCAGCAAAGAGCTTCTTGTTCTGATTGTAGATCGCCTCAATCTGCTCATCCGGAATATCCTTCAGGAGGGGCTCTATTTTCTCGCTCAGGTAGACCTGGATTACGGCTCTCCTCGATACGGCTTTAATGAGGTCCTGTATATCACTCCGCTTCTCATACCCCTCTTTTAGAGCTGCGTTATAAATGAGATACTCGTTGATCAGGTTTGTCAGGAACTTCTTCCTGTTAGCAACCTCCTTTTTATACTTCTCCTTGTCCTCCTCAACTATCGGCAGCGCATACACATGCACTTTGAACTCCCTCTCAAACTCGTCGACGGTTATGACTTTTCCATTGATCTTCGCAATCCAATTAATCCCTTCCTTCTTCACCTGGGCAAGCAAAGAGCCCCTGGGAACATCGCCTGATTGACGGAGGGAGAGAAGGTGATAGACAGCAAAACCCCCGAGTATGAGAGCAATGATGAGAATGCCTGTCCGAAGCTTTTTCATGGCAATGCCTTCTTTACTGTGGTTTGAAGCAAATCTAAGTAATATTTCAAAGCAGGACAATGAAAATCGAACCTGTTAGCATCAGGCTCAGAGAAACTGTATCCCTTCAGGCGACAGGGTCAGGGAACGAACCCCGCCATTTTCAATGACGTAGGTATTCTCAAAACCTGCGCACCCATCCTCGAACACGAACTTAGGCTCAAAGGCAACAACCATCCCCTCCTGTAGATGCCCTTCAAAGCGCTCGGAAACCACCGGCAGCTCATCAAGCTCAAGCCCAACCCCATGTCCTGCAAACTTCACTCCTCCCATGAACACATCCTCAAGGCCCTCGCTCTGGACACGGGCAAGGATGTCCCTGTAGAGGTCCGGTACGTAGATGCCCGGCAGCGCTTTTTTTCGGAATAGTCCGTGACAGCTCACCGACACCTCATGGGCTTTGATCAATCGATCGTCAAGCCTCTTGACTGCATAGACCCGCGTGCAGTCGACAATGTAACCCTCGTAGACGAAAACGGCATCAACAACCACCGTTTCATTCTCCCTCACCTGTCTCCTGCCGGCACCGCTCGGGAATGCCCTGGAGATGCCATCGCCCGAGGCAGTTGGAGAATCCATGGCGGATCGCTTCGATGCGCTTTCACCGCTCAGGATGTACTTCGGCTCTGCCTCCATGTTGTACATTCTTGTGCGTATAAAGATGGAAGACCCCTCCTCCTGGAGCAACCGCGTAAAG
>CAZPCG010000414.1:0-2559 GCA_964584875.1 uncultured Spirochaetota bacterium | reverse complement strand
TCCTCAACGACCCGGTCCAGGCTCGTACCGTCTACATACTCCATGACTATGTAGTAGGATGAGCCGTGCTTGAAATGGTCGTATACGGGCACTATATGCTCATCCCTGAAATCGATCATCAAGGCGGCCTCCCTCCTGAACCTGCTTATTATGCCCGTTCCTGCCCTCAAGGTAAGCTGTTTCAGAATAACAAACCTCTTCAGCGTCGGGTGCTTCGCCTTGTAAACAGCACCCATCCCGCCTCTTGCTATCCTCTCAATAATCTCGTACTTCCCAACCATTTCTGCCTGCTTTGGCATTTAATCCCCTCCTGCTTTTATGCGGGATTACTCCGGGTCAGTGATAAGCCGCTCTGCACACTCCTCGATCTCAACAATATCCCTTTCCAGATCAATGTTCCCATTTGCCCCTATCTCTGCGACTATGAATTTCTCAGGATTGTGTATTTGCACATAGCGGCCACCCGCACGCAGATTGTACCGCTTTCTGGTTGGCCTGTGCCCCCCGAAGTAGTAGCATGAATCCTGCTTTTTAGATCCCAGGTAACCTGCTATCATTTGCTGTACGCTCCCCTCATCCGCCGCATCGTTTGCCGTCCATGTAAGGCCCTCCACCACATCTGGTCTGTTCCTGTAATCAATTACATCATCCCTGCTGTAAAACTCCGCCGGTTCTGCATGAGATATAAGAAAGTTAGCCCCTACTGCAAGAAGCGGCAGGTTCTTCTCAAAGGAGTAGAAAGATTCAATAAACTTCCTGCCGTAAAACCTCTTCACGTAGTCGACGACCATTGCTCCCTCGCTGGCAAACTTGCGGAAGGGGAAATTCCCACCGCCAAGCTCATTCGTTATGTTCTCATGATTCCCCTTCAGAAAATGAAAATGTGCGGGAAAGGCAACCTTTAGCTCCATGACCATCTCCATAACACCAAGGCTCTCCCTCATCTCCCCATCCATGGCCTGGCGTTCTTTGTACCCCTGTTCATATTCATCAAGCGCCCGCTTCCAACGCTCTACTGCCCTCCCCTCAGCGTGAAAACCGTCCCCAACGCACACGAGCTGTACGGCTCCTTCGCGCAACCCGCACAGGATGCTTTTGCTCTCCTCGAACTCCCAGAAGAGAACACTGATAAGGAAATCTATTCTTGCGTGGATATCCGGCACGATCACGGTGGAGATGTCCCTCTTCAGGTATACAATTCCTCCCGGGAGGCCGGACTCATCGCGGGGCCGCATCGCCTCATCTTCGTTCAACAGAACGAAACTTGCCTTCTCCAACAGTTCAATGTACTGCTGAGGCTCAGGAGGGGCATTTCTTCTAAAAATAGCAATGAGTCTGCTCTGTACAGCTTCTACGCTGCTCTCCCGCTCGGGTACCGAATTCATCATTGGCAGCTCTTACTTACATAAAATTTAATTGCCTCATGGCGCTATTCAGAGTGGAGCGTTCTATTCACCTCTAAAAACTCCTGCTCAAGCAACTTCGTTGCCTCGGTAACTCTTTGCTCCTGCTCCGCCAAACTGAGCCTGCCCTTGAGCACCGCTACTTTCAGGAGCGGAGAGGTGCTCTTAACCGGCCCGACCTCAAACTCGATAGGCTCATCGAGCACAGCATCCCTTGCGAGGCGGGAACCATCCTTCTCAGCCGCGTCAGGAACGTCCTGCCGCATTCCTATGCTCACATACTGGGCATTGCGCACGCCATCCACGATCGGTCCAAGCTTGATCAACGATCCCGAGTAGGTAAGAGCAAGCGCTCCTCTCCCATCATCCTTCTGCAGAAAGTCTACGTCATCCATTTCGAGGTTTGCGGTAAATTCTTCAAAGATCCGCTTCTTCTCAATCCATCCCCTTGCGATCTTTTCCTCCGATTCTCTGCCAGGCGGAAGCCCGGAGGTTCTGGCTATTTCTTTTACATGCACTTTTACCTTCTCCGGAAGCTGCTCAAAGTATTCGCCCATGATTGGCCTTCTTTCCTGAGAAATTATTAAACCTTGTCACAGAATCTGAAGCTTTGTCTTTCCAATTGTCAGAACATCTCCGCCCTTGATCAGCACGCGCTCGAGTTTCGGAATAGGGTTATTGTTGAGGTAGGTACCGTTGGTGCTCCCTTTATCCATCACGTAGTAGACATCACCCTCCTTCTCAATGAGGGCATGTCTCCGTGACACGAGCGGATCATCGTGGATCACGATGTCGTTTCCCTCATCCCTGCCTATTGATATTGCCTTGTTTATGTTCACAGAACGGTTTTTGAACCTGAGCCTCGCAACGCGGGTCTTCAGCTCCTTTGCAATCTTCCTGCCTTTTTCACCTCGCTTGTAAATGGTTTCATCTGCCATGGGGAAATCCTCTCTGGACATAGTATAAATAAAACTTTGCACTGCACGGTTGAACACTATCTATTCGAAAGTGTATGCCTGCACCTCACCTTTTGATTATTCTTATATAATTATAGTACATTTGATCAGTAATCACTATCACTTCTTCTACTCTATCCATACCAACCTATCCGTACCGGATCACCTCTACGGCCTCGCTGAAGTTCCTGAACACACCG
>CAZPCG010000413.1:0-2564 GCA_964584875.1 uncultured Spirochaetota bacterium | reverse complement strand
GCATGAAGTAGTCGATCTCGAACAGGGCAGGATCGTAGATGCTCCAAAGCCCCTTATCCCCCCTGAAAGGCGGTATACCGCTCTCAACCGATATACCTGCACCGGTAAAGGCGCTGAGGAAGCGGGCATTGACCATGAGCTGTGCCGCTCTTTTGATCAGGCTGTCCATCTTCAAGGCATCTTAAATTGCTGGATGTATGTCATTTTTTGAAAAGACAGGCTTTTCCATCGGATTTATACAGATGGATTAGCTCGATTACTTTATCTTTTAACCTTCTCTTCCCTTCCGTGGTGTAATCCTCCTTCTCCCTCGAGCCTACAACGCGCTGCATATCAGCTTTATCACCAATCTTTGCTATCTCCGACTTCACTCCCTCATAGTAAACCTTCTTTAAAATAGTCCCGATGTTGAATTTTGCAACACCCAGGTCAATGGCCTTTGACACCAGCTCCGGAGGAAATCCCGTGCCACCGTGGATGACGATAGGTATGCGCGCAGCATCTCGAATTCTTTCAAGCAGGCCCATATCGATTTGGGCATCCCCATCTGTTAAAAGATGCACATTCCCTATTGATACAGAAAGCGCATCAATTCCTGTCTCCCTGACGAACTTCCCGGCTTCATCAGGGTCGGTCAATGAAGATTCATCTTCCACGCCTACCATGGGTAAATACCCAAGTTCACCCTCCACCCCAACCTGTCGGGCATGCGCAGCTTTCGCCAGCTTTTTATTCAATGCGGCGTTTTCACCGTACGGCAGATGGGATGTGTGGATCATGACGACGTTGAACCCCAGCGCTATTCCTCTCAGGCCCAGCTCAAGGCTCTTTACTTCGTTCAGGATGAATGCCACCGGAACTGCGGCCTTTTCGGCTGTTACACGCCCCACGGCGGCATAAAAGCTCAACCCCCATTTCGTAAGCCAGTCCTGATTGACCAGGGCACCTCCAAATCCAATGATCAGTGGAGAGCTCATCTCCTCGCCTGCTCTGACCACCGCTTCGATAGACTCCTCATTCCATGCCTCGAAGTAGCCAACTGCAAAGTTGTTTTTTAGCGCTATTTCGAGCATCTCTCTGAAAGGAAAAAGGGACATGGGTTCCTCCGTTTCGAAGTCTTCTATTTCAAAGCCCCTGCGGTAAGCCCTCTTATAAACTGGTTCTGTAAGATGAAAAATAGGATTATCACAGGCAAGATAGAAATTATCACCCCCGCGCCGATGAGCTCCCAGGGAGCCGAATATTGTCCCACGAATACCGACATCCCCAGGGGGAGGGTATACAGGGATTTATCATGTAGGAAAATAACCGCAAGCAGAAACTCGTTCCAGTTAGTCATGAAGGTAAAGATCGTCACCGTGACCAGGGCAGGTTTGATAATGGGCAGCAATATCCTCAAAAAGATGATGAACTCACCGCAGCCATCTATGCGTGCTGCATCCAGTATGTCGTTATTTATATTCTGGATATAGGATTTAAAGATAAATGTTGCTATGGGCAAGCCAAAAACGATATAGGGGATGATGATTGAGGGGTAGCTGTTATACAATCCCATTCTTTTCATAAATACAAATAGAGGGATTACAACTGCAACGGGGGGAATCATGATTCCCGAAAGGATCAGATGAAAAAGGAAGTTTGACCCTTTAAGGCGGAATTTGGAAAAGCCATAGCCTGCCAGGGCAGAGATAAAGACTGTTACTGCAACGGATGATAAGGTTATAACCATGCTGTTTTTAAAAAGAGCAGTAAAGTCAAACTTTGTCCAGGCATCGATGTAGTTCTTCAACCTGACCTGGTTTGGAAATAGAATTGCGGTAAATGCCTCCTTCTGTGTTCTCATGGACAGGGAAAGAATCCAGGCAAAGGGGAAAAGGGTGATGATTAATCCCAGGAATATGAGAATCCATATCATTTTTCTTACTGAGGTTTCATTCATGTAACAAACCCCCGAAAGGAAATCATTAAAGGAGCTGGGATCTCCATCATGTCCCCTCCTCCCGCATGATCCTGTTTCTCAAATAGGCAAAAACCAGCGAGAGAACTAAAATTATTACCGCAATGACCGATGCGTACCCCATCTTATTAAACCAGAAGGCAACCTCATAGAGATGGGTTGCAAGTACTTCCGTATTGTGATTTGGCCCGCCCTTCGTCATCACATAGACAATATCAAAAATCCTTACACCCCCTATCAGGTTTAAAAGGATCACCATCGTGGCAATGCCTTTTAAGAGGGGCAGTGTGATGAACCTGAAGAGGCACCACCTGTTTGCCCCGTCTATCATCGCTGCTTCATACAGTTCATCCGGGATCTGTTGAAGCCCCGTAAGGTAGAGTATCATATCGTACCCTACCCATTGCCAGACAGTAGCCCCGATAATTGAAAGCAGGGCGATCCTCTTATCCCCAAGCCAGAAGATCGGAGTTTTTATCATTCCCATTTTTTCGAGTATCTGGTTCAGGGCGCCAAAGGGGTCGAGAATTCTGGACCACATTACACCCACTATTACAGGGGAGAGCAATACGGGGATGAATATCAATGTTCTCACTGTTCTTGTTAG
>CAZPCG010000412.1:0-2568 GCA_964584875.1 uncultured Spirochaetota bacterium | reverse complement strand
GCAATGGACACTGTCCTCGAGAGGGTTTATTCGATCAGTAAGAATGATATTGAAGAGTACTCAAAACACCTCATGGTCGGGGGCGGCACACGGGGAGGGCCTGTGCTTGTGAGGGGAAAAGGTTGCTGGGTTGAAGATATCGAGGGGAAGAGGTACATTGATTGCACCTCACAGAGCTGGGCGCTGTACCTCGGCTATGCGAATGATGAAATCAACAACATCGTCTACGAGCATTCGCAGTATCTCACACATGTCCATCAGGGTTACGATACTCTCCCGCGCTTTGCCCTCGCTAAGAAGCTTGCCGAGCTTGCCCCTGAGAAATTGAACCGTATCTCATTCACCGTAGGGGGTGGGGCTGCCGTTGAAGCCGCCATGAAGATAGCGATCAAGAACAGGGAAGGTGCCCAGGAATTCCTCTGCCTCTATGATTCCTATCATGGTGCCACCCTTGCAACGATGGGTGCAAGCTGGGTATCGACCATGGCGTCGGGGGCATTCATAGGTGGAGCCCGCTTTAACAGGCTTACGAAGCAGTTCATCCGGGTTCCAAACCCATACTGCTACCGCTGTCCCCTCGGGCTTGAGGAGAAGAGCTGTGAAATGCTGTGCCTGAAGCTTCTGAGGCTCACGGTTGAGAAGGGGATAAATGGTCCTGCTGCGGGGATCATCATTGAGCCAGTCCAGGCAAGTGGAGGTCAGGTAATACTGCCGAAAGCCTGGCTTGAAGGGGTGAAAAGGCTCTGCGATGAGTACGGGATAATTTTGATATACGATGAAATACAGACCTACGGGCGCATAGGGACATTCTTTGCAAGCGGGTACTTCCACGTAGACCCTGACATCATCGTGCTTGGAAAAGGGCTTGGGGCAGGTTACCCTATCGGCGCAATTATCATCGGCGACGGCCTTGAGGGATTTTTGCCGGACTCAGAGGAGCTCCACACCTTTGCCAACAATTCCGTTGCCCAGGTTGCAGGGCTCAAGCTCATAGACATGCTTGAGAACGGCCTTCTTGACAACTGCAACAGGATGGGTGAACGCCTGGGGCGGGGACTTTGCGAGATGCAGAAGGAGCACCCCGAGATAGGAGATGTCAGGCAGGTGGGGCTTCACGTCGGGGTCGAGCTTGTAAAAGACCCTGAAACAAGAGAGCCGGCAGCCCAGCTTCTTTCCAGTGTGAGGAAGGAAGGATTGAAGAACGGCATCATATTCGGTGTTGGAGCTGTGGAGAAGAACGTTCTGAAGATCAAGCCTCCGCTCATCATCAGCAGGGAAGAGGTGGGTACCGTGCTCGATCTATTCCACAAGTCGCTAGTAGCAGCCCTCGAGAAATCAAAAATAACTTCTTCATAGGTAATGTATACTTGAGGGGAATTTCTAAAGAATCAAAGATCAAGCGAGCTGTCATTGCGAGGAAGGAGCCGAAGGCAACTGACGAAGCAATCCCATTACTAATGAAAATTACGTGATCTTTCTTGAGATTGCTTCGGCTTCGCCTCGCAATGACCATTCATTACTTCCTTATCTATAGTTTCTAGATACTCATTTTCCGCATGAACCTGAAAAGGAAATAGTAAGGTATAGGCGATGCTTGCGATCGATCTGACAGGCAGGGTTGCGCTGGTCCTCGGTGGAAGCCGCGGGATCGGGGCAGGTATTGTAAAGGCTTTCTGCCAGGCCGGTGCGTATGTCGTGTTCACGCACACTGGAAATCCAAAGTACAGGAATGATGTTGCTGCTCTTATTGATGAGGTTGTTAAAGAAGGCGGGCAGGCAAAAGATGTTGCCCTGGATGCTCTCGATCTTCAAGCGACCAAACAGCTTGTTGATGACATCGTAAGGGAGCAGGGAAAGGTCGACATCCTCGTATGCAACGTGGGGAAGAACCTGGCAAGGCCCCTCGAGGAGATGGAGGATGAGGACTGGCGTACCTTCATCGACCTCAATTTAACATCGGCCTACTACGGGGTGAGGGCCGTGATTCCCCACATGCTGAAGAAAAGTTATGGGCGGATAATCCTCATCGGTTCCTCGGCGGTTTTTGACGGAGGGGGCGGGGCAATCGATTATGCGGCGGCAAAGGCCGGGATGACCGGAATGATGAAATATCTCTGCAGGACATATACGCGAAATGGGATAAACACGAACATCGTCCATCCCTGTGTGATCGAGACAGACCTCCTGAGAGAGAGATATTCAACTGAGGGGGCCCGTAAGAAGCTTGCCTCCCAGATCCCGGCCGGCCGTCTCGGACAGCCCGAAGACATCGCAGGGATGGTTGCATACCTGGCAAGCTCCTGGGGGGATTACATCACGGGCCAGGAGATCTTACTCGATGGAGGAAGGACCCTGTTTAAGTAAATGATATTGAATTTTAGGCTTATTCGAATAATGCTATCCGACTCAGGGGTGCTCGACCCACTTCAGGGAGAGAATGCCCTCCTTGTCCAGCTCCACCCGGGTCCCGAACCTCTTCCCCTCCCTGTTCAGGATGTCCCTCAGCCACTCCGCATCCTCCTGTGAAACCCGGTTCACCCTGAAGCGCATCATCTGGGTGGGGACCAT
>CAZPCG010000411.1:0-2570 GCA_964584875.1 uncultured Spirochaetota bacterium | reverse complement strand
AAACCGATCGAGAGGGATGTCATCATGAGGCATTTCGGGTTAAACGGGGGTCCACCTCTCACCCTCAAAGAGATAGGTGAGACGTATAATCTGACGAAAGAGAGAATACGCCAGATTGAGCACACCGCGCTCCAGAAATTGAAGTATCCCATGACGAAGCGTAAGATGATGGATTTTGTCGAATAGTGCTATACCTTTTACCCGGGCAGCAGTAGATTTGGGAAAAAACGGGTTCGCTCACATTGGTAAACAAGTATGATCAATTTCGGCTGCAAATCCTCAAAGCGAGAAAGACAAAACCCAGCTCTGCCTTCGGGAGGGGAGCTGTTTCTTCGGTATCAAGAGAAGCAACGCTTTTTGCCCTGGATGTGCTGAAAAACGGCGGTAACGCCTTTGATGCGGCATTTGCGCTAGCCTTCTCCCTCACGATATACCATCCCCAGGCCGGTAATATCGGCGGGGGCGGTTACCTCCTCTATAAACCGAAGAATGCTTCACAACCCTCAGTTCTCAACTACCGGGAGATTGCACCAGGAGCGGCAAAAAGGGAGCACTTTCTCGATGAGAACGGTTTGGCTAATCCGGAAGTAACAGCCTTCGGCCCACGCTCAATCTGCGTGCCTGGCACCGTCAGGGCATTCTTCAACCTCCACAGGAGTTATGGAGTACTGAGGTCAAAAGATATCCTCTTCTCTCTTTCCAGACGGGCCAGGGAGGGGGGTAGAGTCACAGCGTATGAAGCGCAGTGCCTCAACAGGCTCAGGGAAAAACTGTCCCGCTCACCCGAGTCAAGGAATATCTATATGAAGGAGAATGGGCAGTTCCAGGAGGGTGACAATCTTCCCAATCCAAACCTCGCCAGGACATTCGAGATCATGGCAGAAGAGGGTGAGGGGACTTTCTATGAGGGGAGAATAGCGGAGCAGATCGAGAGAGATATCACAGACAATGGCGGTTTTATAACTGTTGAAGATTTAAAGAATTACGAGCTCAGGGAACCAGATCCGATAGCTACTGAGTTGAAGGGTTGCACGGTGTGGACTGTTCCGCCCGAGGGTGGCGGGGCGATTCTTATTGAGATACTGAACATTCTGAACAGGGGTTCATTTTTCAGACTGCAGCCTTTTACTCCCGAATACTACCACCACCTCGCTCAGGCGTATAAGATTGCCTTCATCGACAGGATGTACTACCAGGGAGACACAGGACTTGAGCAGAACCAGGTGTACCGTGATATTTTCAAGAAAGAGGCATCCGACCGCTCTTTCGCGTGTATTGAAAAGGAGATAAACACCAAAACCGAAGTTCTTCTGCAACGATTGCATAGTCACAACATTGCAGCACTCTGCAGAGGTGAGATTCCCGGCGGCTTCCACACGACCCATTTCTCAATTATTGATCGGGAAGGGAATGCAGTTTCAAACTCTTACACCCTGAATCTTCGTTATGGTTCGAAGTGGAGCGTGAAGGGCAGGGGGTTTCTACTTAACGGGAGCATTGACAGCTTTTCCTTTCAACCGGGAGAGCCCAACTACTTTGGGCTGCTGGGGAACAGGGCAAACCTGTTTGCTGCAGGCAAAAGGCCCGCAAGTAACATGTGCCCGATCCTAGTCACCAGAGGAAAAGAGGTTGAGATGATTCTGGGCTGCCCTGGAGGCCCCGCTATCCCCACCACCCTTTCGATGATTTTACTCTCGGTGCTGGGAAGTGGTGTAGATCCACTGGATGCTGTTCGGGAAGGGCGGATACATCACCAGGGATGGCCCGATGTGCTCTACAGGGAGCGGGACAAAGCGCTCGCCCGGCGACTGTATCCCCTGAAGGGAAAGGGCTATGAGATTGAGCAGAAAAAGGAGCCAATTGGCGATGTGCATGCCGTTTTCAGGAGAGGGGATGGCTATCTTGCCGTGAGTGATAACAGACGGGAAGGTCATGCCGCTGCGATTTAATACAGACGCATTTATCTTTATCTGTCGTTGCGAGCTCCGATTTTCCGAAACTATTTTACTCTTTTTGTTTACTCTTTTTGCCGAAACTATGTAATAATAACATGTAAGGCTCTTGACATAAGACCAGTGAGGGGAGTAAAAGGCCCGCCTCGATGGAATGTACGGTCAGACAGGAAGAACAGTGGTTTATTGTCTCGGTTAACGGTGCAATAAACATCGAAACAGCTAACGATCTGAAAAATGTGTTCGATGATGTGCTGCTCAGGGGAGCGAAGTTTGTCAGGCTCAATCTGAAAAACGTGCCCATATCAAACAGCTCTGGAATCGGCAACATCCTCATGCTTTTCAGGAACCTGAAGCAACGGGAGGGGGTTCTTGAGATACGGGGAATCAGCAGGAATCTTAAGGAGATGATGCGGCTTGTAAAGATAGATACACTGATCGATGTTTACGATGAGGAATGAAACGCACCTCCTGTAATACCTGCATTTTTCTTGACCTTTCTTATTTCCGGTATAAAATATATAGTATCAAAAAGAGAGTTACTTCTCAACAGGGGCGGTTAGCTCAGCTGGTTAGAGTACCTGCTTGACATGCAGGGGGTCGGTGGTTCGAGTCCAC
>CAZPCG010000410.1:1505-2576 GCA_964584875.1 uncultured Spirochaetota bacterium | reverse complement strand
AATTAACATCTTCGTAGCATGGAAATTTTGCTGATAGAATAACTATCGGATACATGCCGAATTACAGATGAAATCGTCAGTATTCAATTCAGAGAAATACTAAAGGATTACTTACCTGTATACAGCGGAAACCCGTCGGTCCCGACATCTAATACTTCCAGCGAACCGAGCCCAAACTCGGTAACATAGAGCCTTTTTGACCCTTTCGGGCCAAATGCGCAGTTTGTCGGCATGCTCCCTTCGGTTCTGATACGCCTGACAACCTCGCCCTTTTTTCCGAGCACCGTGATATCACCCTGACCGAACACAGCCACATAGAGATTCCCGTCCATGCCGAACTTCATCCCATCGGGACCTTTGAATCCCTCAGGTGCCTCAGGATCTATCACATTTCCAAAAAACTCTCTTTTCCCCACAGCACCGCCCTTTTCCCATTTATACCGGTAAACGTTCCCGGTTACGGTCTCGTTCACATAGAGATAGTTGTCCGGTCCGAACACAATGCCGTTGGTGAAACGGATGCCTGAATCGAGCATTGCAATCTTTTTCGTTTCGATCTCTATTCTGTACACACAGCCTTTATATTCAATTTCCTTGTAATCGGGCCTGATTTTTCCCTCAGATTCGAACTCATGCGGACGGATGCCGGAATCTGTTAGATAGAGCGCTCCATCCGGGCCAAACACGAGGTCATTTGGGAAAATAAAGGGTTCACCCTTGTATTCATTTAAAAACGTCTCGAGCTTACCGTCCATGGTAAGCCGAAGCAGAGAGGGCGATAAGGACTCGGCGACCCATATCACTCCATGTCTGTCAATGGTAAGCCCGTTCGGGCGTCCTGTTTTTACGATCACGCGCTTTGTCTTTCCATCAGCACTCACATGCGTTACACATCCTCGATCGGCAGACATTTCAACAATTAGCCAGCTGTTATCATTCAATAGGACAGGACCTTCCGGTTGCTTGATCCCTGTGCAAAAAACCATTTTTATATCCCCCCTTTAATATTTTTTATTATTTTCAATTAATGAAATTGCATCTTTTAATACCTTATATGCACCAGATAATCCT
>CAZPCG010000410.1:0-1495 GCA_964584875.1 uncultured Spirochaetota bacterium | reverse complement strand
TATTAATATCGCCTCATATCTGTGCGGTCTGTCCGCCATCCACCGGAATGATTGCCCCTGTAATAAACGAGGCTTCATCTGAAGCGAGAAAAAGTGCTGTAAAAGCCATTTCAGAGGGCTTTGCAAGCCGCTTCATGGGGATTGTTTCCATTACAAATTTTTTTAGAAACTCCTCCGTCACATTGTCCCTCAGCATGGGTGTATCAGTCGGACCCGGCGCGATCGCATTCACGCGTATATTGTCTTTCGCATGATCGACTGCCATTGCTTTCGTTAAAAGAGCAACACCTCCCTTTGAGGCTACATAAGCCGCACTGTTTACCACTGCGTCATGAGCCCCGGTCGATGAAGTCATATTGATGATGGAACCGCCCCCACGCCTGATCATATGCGGTAGCACCGCTCTGCTGCACAGATAGGTTCCAGTCAGATTGGTGGCTATCACCCTGTTCCATGTTTTTTCATCGGTATCGAGAATTGTTCCAAAAAAGAGAGTACCGGCATTATTGACCAGAATATCGATACCGCCATAGGCTTCAAGGGCTGAATTGACCAAACGTTTCACCTGTGCTGGCGAAGTTATATCAACCATCAAGGAAATGGCATTCCCTCCTGCCGTTTTTATTTTTTTCACAGTATCCTCGGCAGTATCCTCCTTGTAATCCGCAACAACAACCCGTGCCCCTTCCCGACAGAACAGCATCGCTATCTCCCTTCCTATGCCTGAACCACCTCCGGTCACGATAGCGATCTTCCCTTCAAGTCTCATGCTTTCCCTCCACCTATACAAATGAGCGGGTTTTCGACCATTTCCTTGATGAGGGTCAGAAACTGTGCCCCCTGTATGCCATCCATACAGCGGTGATCAACCGTAAGTGTGAGCTTCATTACGGGATGAAGCACAATCGTTTTTTCAGATGTGCCAACCGGTCTCTGAATGATCCTGCCACATGCCAATATCGCACTCTGAGGTGGATTCACAACAGCGCGAAAGCGGTCGATCCCGAACATTCCAAGGTTTGAAATCGTAAAATACCCGCCTGTGAGCTCTTCGCTTGTAAACCGCATATCCTTCATTTTTTCTTCAAACAGCTTGAGTTCACCGTTAATCTGGCTCAATGTCTTTCTGTCAGCATTTTTAATAACCGGAGCAACCAGCCCTGCAGGGCCCCCAATTGCGACGTTGATGTTCACATCCTTGTATATCTTTAAACGACCGTTGTCAAACGATGAGCATGCTCTCGGATACATGCGCAATGCCAATGCGACAATCTTGACCAGAAGCGTCGTAATCGAAAGCCTTCTGCCTGTCTCCGATTCAACCTGCTCCATCATTCCATCCCGGATCCAAAGCAGCTTCTCTGCATCAGCTGTGACATCAAGGGAAAACTGGGGTGCGGTGGTGACACTGTAGAGCATTCGCTCCCCTGTTAGTTTTTGAACCGGTGTTAAATCGAGCCATTCTTCACCCCTTTCAACTCCCGTGGGTGATGGA
>CAZPCG010000409.1:0-2591 GCA_964584875.1 uncultured Spirochaetota bacterium | reverse complement strand
TCGATCCCCACCACGCGCAGCTCATTAACAAGATACGATACGGGAACATGATCGTAAAGGGAAACACCCTGTACATCCTCGAGATCGAACCTGCCGGTTACGCCTACTATGCAGCAAACGAGGCGGAGAAAGCCTCCCATATCAACATAATCGAAGTCGTCGGATTCGGGAGGTATGGTCGTATCTACATCGCCGGGGAAGAGGCTGAGGTGCTCGTTTCAAAGGATATCGTGGAAAAGAGACTCGTGAGTATCATCGGCCAGGAACCCTCCGGTCAGGCGGAATAGGTTCAGTAATAGCTTGCAGGGAGAGTATCTTCTGTATGTTGTACAGCGAGAGCACTCTTTTACTTCGAAAGAAGGGGATAACATAAAAATTATCACACAATAAAGCAAGAGGTGATACTATGGCAGAAATTTACCTGGATGCGCTCGGAATGATCGAAACGAGGGGCTTTGCGGCAATGGTGGAAGCGAGCGACGCGATGGTGAAAGCGGCAAAGGTAGATCTCGTAAACTACGAGAAGATTGGCGGAGGGTATGTAACCGCCATTGTCAGGGGCGATGTTGCCGCCGTGCGTGCAGCACTCGACGCCGGTGGGAGAGCTGCAGAAAGGGTCGGAGAAGTGGTCTCGGTGCACATCATACCGCGTCCTCATGCAAATGTTGACGAAGTGCTTCCTCTTGGTAGAGGTCCTGCCAAGCCCAAGGGAGTGAAATACTAAAGCGGGGTCACAATTTCATGATTCTCGCACGAGTTGTCGGTACGGTCGTGTCAACCAGGAAGGAACCCAAAATCGAGGGTATAAAATTCCTTCTGATCGAAAAGATCAACCCGGAAAACCTGCGGGGGAGCGGTGAATACCTGGTTGCAATGGACAGTGTGGGTGCGAACGTGGGGGAGATTATCTTCTACGCCGCAGGGAGCAGTGCGCGCATGACCGCTGTTACTGAAGGGAGACCTGCAGACACGACCATAACTGCCATTGTCGATGCGATAGAGCTGAAAGGAAAATATGTGTATCACAAGGAAATTATGGAATAGCAGACCTTTTAGCCTGATGGTATGGCCTATCATTCAGTAAAGGTTTTGGACACAGGATGATTTTTGCAAAGGTCGCTGGAACAGTAATCAGTACCAAGAAATCCGACACCACGGAGGGGACGAAGTACCTGCTCGTCCAGATGTGCACCCACATTGAAAAGCTCAGAAGCGGTTATATTGTTGCCCTCGACCTCGTCGGTGCGGGACCCGGAGAGCTGGTCATTATCTCACAGGGGAGCTCTTCCCGTCAGACAGACCGTACCTTTGAGAAACCAATAGATGCGGTCATAGTCGGGATCGTTGATCTTGTGGAAGAGCAGGGGAAGGTGGTCTACAGGAAGTAAGAAGACATCCAGGGTTTACATGGAACAACAGCGCATGACCGAAATAGTAGAAGTGGTGAGAAGCTGCGGGGTTGTCGGAGCAGGGGGTGCAGGTTTTCCCACTCACGTCAAACTTTCGTCGGCCGTGGATGTAGCGGTCGTGAACGGTGCGGAGTGCGAGCCACTCCTCGCAAGCGACAAGTACCTGCTTGAAACCGAAAGCGATGGAATCCTCAGGGGGCTTGGGCTCATCATGGAGTCCTGCGGTGCGGGAAACGGCTATATTGCATTGAAGGAGAAGCATTCCAGGCTTCTTGAAGTGCTGGAAAGGGCGATTCGGGACAGCGGGAAGAATGGCATTTCACTCCATCTTCTGGAAGATTATTACCCTGCAGGGGACGAGTTTCTCCTCGTCCTGGAGCTCACGAAGAGGGTGGTTCCTGAGCGTGGCATTCCTCCCCAGGTCGGGTGTCTGGTGGAGAATGTGGAGACGACATTCAACATCAACCGCGCTGTTGAGCTTGGGGAGCCCGTGACCAGAAGGTTTCTTACCTGTACGGGTGAGGTAGGAATGCCCTCTGTGGTCCGGGCCCACATCGGCGTATCGTTTCGTGAGGTCATCGATTTGTGTGGAGGCTCCACACTCGATGACCCTGCGCTGGTTGTGGGAGGGCCTCTCATGGGTAAGGTTGAGACAGACCTCCAGGCACCGGTGACAAAGCTCACGAGTGGGATCATCGTTCTGCCCCGTGACCATAACATAGTGAGAAGGAAAACGATGCCTCCCGAGTACATGATACGGCAGAGCAAAGCTGCATGCTGCCAGTGTACATACTGTACCGAGTTGTGCCCCAGGTATCTGATCGGGCATGACCTGATGCCCCATATGATTATGCGCCAGATCGGATACGGTGTTGAGGTTCCGCCAAAAACCATCGAGAATGCACTGCTGTGCAGCGGCTGCGGTCTCTGTGAAATCTATGCATGTGTGATGGGGCTATCACCGCAGCGGATAAATACACTGATCAAGGACCGTCTCAGTACAAAGGGGTACCATCCCGAGTTCCCGAGGCGGGAGATCAGAATTCATGAAATGAGGGACTTCAGGAAGATACCAACGGACAGGATCGTAAACAGGCTCCAGCTCACAGGGTACACGGAGAGGGCATTGAAGCGGGGGGTTGAGACAAACCCCTCCCGTGTGGAGATACTGCTCACGCAGCA
>CAZPCG010000408.1:0-2596 GCA_964584875.1 uncultured Spirochaetota bacterium | reverse complement strand
GAGGTTCCTCACAGCCGGAATAATCCCGTAGGAGACAGTAACGTCCTTTACCTCAAGCAACTTCTTCTTCCTTTCCGAGGTAGGCTTCGATGACTTTCGGGTCCTTACGTATCTCCTCCGGGCTCCCCTCGGCGATCGTCACTCCGTGGTCGAGCACCTGGATGTGCTCGGCAAGTCCAAGGATGAATGGCATCCGGTGCTCGACGATGACTATCGTAAGCCGGTACTTCTTCCACACCTCTTTCAGGAGCTCCGCAAGCCTTGCTGCTTCGAAGGGGTTCATTCCCGCAGTCGGCTCGTCCAGGAGTATGAGCTCGGCACCTGTGACGAGAGCGCGGACGATGTCAAGCTTACGCTGGAGGCCGTAGGGGAGCTCCACAGCGATCTTGTTGCGGAAATCCGCAAGCTCGAAAAGGGAGAGTATCTCCTCGCCGAAGCTTTCAAGCTTTTTTTCTTCTGTGAGGAACCTCGGTAGGTTGAGCACAACCTGAAGGAATCTGTAGTCGAGGTGCATGTGCCGGGCGATCTTCACGTTCTGCATGACGCTGAGGCTCTTGAACAGCCTGAGGTTCTGAAAGCTACGTGTCACTCCTATACGCGCCCTCAGGTCTGGCCGCCAGTCGGTTATATCTGTCCCCCTGAAGATGATCTTCCCCTCTGTCGCCTTCAGGAGTCCGGTGATCAGGTTGAAGATGGTGGTCTTTCCCGCGCCATTTGGGCCGATGAGCCCGTAGATACTGCCGGCAGGGAGCTCGAGGTTGTAGTCCTTAACCGCCCACAAGCCCCCGAATACCTTGCTCACACCCTCGATTCTCAGGAGCAATATTTTTCCTTCCTCCTTTTATACTCCCTCTTTCTGCGTTTCAGGCACATCTCATTTGTTGAAAAGGTCGGTAACGCCGCGCTATCTTGCGATCTCCTTCGGAGGCATGTACGCGGGCGCCCTGTCTACGAGGAGGATGAATTTCCCGCCCCTGCTCTCGAGCACCGAGACTGATTTGTTGGGTACCTGGCTCCCTGGTGGATAGGTGATAGTTCCGGTAATCCCCGGGAGTTCCTTGATGAGCCTTATCCCTGCGCTGATCATCCTGGGGTCTGCGGATTGCACTTTCTTTACGGCTTCCACAACGAGCATCGTCGCGTCATAACCGAGGCCTGCAAATGCGTTTTCAGGCATCCTGCCGAACTTCCGTTTGTATCCCTCGATGTACTTCACGACGAGCGGGGCCTTGCTCTCAAGGGTCATGTGGCTTGTGATGATGACCCCCTCTGCATGCCGGCCTGCGACCTCGGCAAGAAGCGGGGTATCAGCTCCGTCTTCGCTGTAGATCGGCATCCTTATTCCGGCTTCCCTTATCTGCTTCACCATGATCCCGATGTTGCCGGGAATGGCCCCGAGGTACACGAAGTCCACCTGGCCTTCCATGCGTTTGAGCCTGGTTACGAGGGCTGAGAAATCTGTCCATTCGGTTTCGAAGTAATCTTCATACACGACCTTGCCTCCGTAATGCTCGAAGGCATCTTTGAAGAATGCACACACTGCGACGCTGAAGTCGACGGCATTATCGATCCAGACTGCCGCTCTCCTCAGTCCCTTGTCCTTGTAGGCATACTCGGCAACGATGGCCGCCTGGGCGTTGTCCCCGAAGCATGCAAGCCATGCGCCGCTCCTCTCCGGAATGCGGGGATGCGTTGCACCTGCCGTGATGAAGGGGATGCCGAAATCACGTGCGATAGGCGCAGCGGTCAAAACCCAGTGGGTGTCGCAGTATCCGATGATGGCATTTACCTTTTCCCTCTCGATGAGCCGGATGGTCGCGCTCACCGTCTCGCCCTCATCGGCCTTGGTATCGATGCATATCGCCTCCACTTTCTTTCCAAGGAGCCCACCCGCCCTGTTGATGTCATCCACAGCAAGCTGAACCGAGTTCCACGCAGGGCCGTCGATCGATGCCCATGGTCCGGTGAGATTCATGAGGACACCGATCTTGATGACGTCTTTTTCAGCACCGAATGCTATAAAGGTACCAGCGAATAAGAAGACACAAAATAGTAGCACAACCGTGATCTTTTTCATACCTTCCTCCTTCTTTAAAATAGGATGAAAACAACCATTGGCATTGTAAACTTCATCCAGGCTTGTGTCAAGGGTAATTATATTAAGCCTTACCGCCTACCGCAGATCATGGGGTGTATAAATCAGTTCAGAAACACTACCTCTTGTCCCGATCTTCTTAGTAATATACTATCTGAGAAAGATCACTCTGGCATATTCCCTAACCGGAGGTCAGTGCCATGGCAGCATCGCACTCTGCTCATGCCCTGTATAATCCACCTCTCATGATGAAGAGGTTCGGGCTAAGAACCAGGTTTTTCTTCTACATGATACTCCTTATCGTTGTGCTCATGGGCGGTGTCTTCACCGTCGTTGAAATGAACAACCGGAATGTAATGCTGATGGAAGGTCAGAAGCGAGGGCTATCCAACGCTCTGTACCTGGCGGCACTGTCCACGGCTCCTCTGCTCATGTACGACTATACGAAGCTCGAGCAGAATGTCGATGCGGTTGCGAAAGAGGAGAACGTGGTATACGCCA
>CAZPCG010000407.1:0-2601 GCA_964584875.1 uncultured Spirochaetota bacterium | reverse complement strand
TACCCAGAAATGGCAGAGAAAATGACCCACGTTTTCAAGGGCGAAGTTCATAGCATTAGTGGAGGGGAAGCGATAAAATCCAGTTCCTCCGGGAAGGAGAGAAGGTTTATTAGGAGGGGCTGGAATGTTAGGGGTTGCGATGCATATTACCATTAAAACGCTCTTAGAAAAGGGGTATAACAAGACCCAGATAGCCGATATTGTAGGCTGTTCGCGGAAGACTGTGCGGCGGGCCTTGAAGCGGATCGAACAAGGTGAGGAGCTGAAACGGAAGAGAGTTCAATCGATTATAGGGCCTTATGAAGAGATAGTTCG
Source organism: uncultured Spirochaetota bacterium (assembly GCA_964584875.1). Classification (GTDB taxonomy): domain Bacteria; phylum Spirochaetota; class B62-G9; order B62-G9; family DRHN01; genus CAZPCG01. The sequence goes on along the minus strand of CAZPCG010000407.1, from coordinate 2,286 downwards.
GGCTAAGGTCGCTCAGGAGCTGACAGCGGTGAGGATTCATCAAGATCTTGTGAAAGAGACCTCGTATAGGGGTTCTTACAGCACGGTCAAGGGGTTGGTGCGGAAGGTCAAGCGTGAGACACAGCCTGTGTATATGCATAATGTTTCACTCCCTGGGGAAGAAGCCCAGGTTGACTTTGGATATGCCGGTCGACTTCGTGACTCAGAGGGCAGGGTGAGGAAGGCCTGGGTGTTCTGCTATGGTTTTTCTTTTTCGAAGATGGACTTCTATGAGGTAGTTTTTTCTCAGGAGGTCCAGGCGTTTCTGAGCTGCCATGTGCATGCGTTCCGGTATTTTAGCGGAGTGTCCAGGATTATAAAGATCGATAATCTAAAGTCAGCGGTGCTGAAGGCTCATTTTTATGAGCCCGAGTATCAGCGGGATTATTTGCTGTTCTCCCGTAATTACGGTTTTTCTCCTTCTCCTTCAAGAGTGAGGACTCCGACGGATAATGCCCAGGCTGAGTCAAGGGTGAAATATGTGAAGTCAAACTTTTTCAGGGGACGAGAGTTCGAAGACATCGACGATTGTAACCGACAGCTGCGGGAATGGATGGAGAGAGTTTCGCACGAGAGGATTCATGGCACGACGAAAAGACAACCCCGGGAGCTTTTTGAGCAAGAGGAAAGGCATCGGCTTCAGGCGCTTCCGGCAGAGGATTATGAGATGAGCCTTTGGCTGCGGAGGAAAGTCGGGGCAAACTGCCATCTGGCCTTTGAAAATAACTATTATTCTGTTCCCTATGCTTACTGCGGAAAAGAAGTCACTCTTCAGGTTACAGAGAGCTTGATGAAAATCTACGAGGGGATAAATCCCCTGAGTCAAGAAGAAGGGAAGCTTCTTTGCACTCATCCCCGGCTTCGAGGTCAAGGAAAGTTTCAGACGAACACGTCCCATTATCCTTCCTGGAAGTTAGTCTCGAAAACAGAGTATCAGGAGAAGTACCGCCAGAAGATGGCCGAGATTGGTCCCTTTGCCGAACGTTATTTTCAGGAAATTGTCCAGCTTCAGGAAGGCTACTGGAGCAAAGTGATTCATGGGATTCTGTATTTAGCCAAAAAGTATGGCTCAGAGCCAGTGAACCTGGCCTGTAAACGGGCGCTGTTTTATGAGGCCTATGGGTATCGGGTGATCAAGAACATTCTGGAGAAGAGGCTTCACCGGGTGGAATGGGAAGAGCCAGGGGCTGGAAAGACAGCAGCAGCGAGCAAAATGGCCAGGCCGCTTTCGGATTATGAGAGTTTGCTGAATTGAGGAAACAATGGAAGCCATAAAACGTCAGCTCATGGAGTTAAAGCTTTCCGGGATGGCCAAAGCGCTGGAGGTGCGCAATGAGTATGCGCTCTCGGAGAGGCTTTCCTTCCTGGATTTTCTCTCTCTGCTTTTAGAGGATGAGTTTTCTTCCCGCCGCGATAATGGCTACCGGAAACGCCTGAGCCGGGCGCATTTTCCTTCGCGAAAGACGCTGGAGGAGTTTGAGTTTCGATTCCAGCCGCAGCTGAATAAACGGCTGATTTTTGACTGTGCCACCTGCGAGTTCATCCGGAAACGGGAAAATCTTCTCTTCATCGGGCCTCCTGGCGTGGGAAAGACTCATCTGGCCATCGCCTTAGGGATGAAAGCTCTGGAGCAAGGCTCGAAAGTCCTCTTCACTACAGTCAACGAGATGATTAACTCCCATATCGCCTCCAAGGCCGATAACACCTATCATCTAAAAATGAGGTATTATCTTGCACCTAACTTATTGATATTAGATGAGTTAGGGTTTAAAAGATTAAACCAGCAGACCGTCGATGAGTTTTATGAGATCATCTCCCGCCGCTATGAGAAGGGCTCCTTGATTATTACCTCCAATAAGAGCTTTGAGGAATGGGGCGAAGTGTTCTGGGATCCTGTGCTGGCTACGGCGATTATCGACAGGATTATCCATCATTGCCGGATCATCGTCATCAAGGGAGACAGTTACCGGATGCAAAATTATAAACAAAAAAGGGCAAAATCAGAAAATGCTTCAGACAATTAACCGTCCAAAGCGCCTGCCATCCTGGCCCAAAAAGGGGTGGGTCATTTTCTTTGCCATTTTTGGAACTTTTTACTTGACAACGACAGAGCTGCTGGGCCAAGGAATGGGGAAATTTTCTTGTTTTCAGGAGGTTGTGGGAGGATCTGGGATTGGCGAGAGTCATCAGAGGGCTTCAGCAGCGGAAGAGGGTCGAGTTTGATCTGGAGCAGGCCCTTTTTTATAC
>CAZPCG010000406.1:0-2614 GCA_964584875.1 uncultured Spirochaetota bacterium | reverse complement strand
GCAATCTTCCCCAGCTCCACATCCTCGGCGCTGCTGGTGAGCACTCCCCTGTTAAGCTCAACGATCTTCTCCTGGAAGGGGAGGATGTCATTCATAGTTCGAAGCAGTTCCTGCTGTACCTCGGCATCGGTGAACACCGAGAAGTACTTAAGCAGGCTTTCAATTACGTGCGGAGCATCGATGCTTGAAAGGGTTCTCAAAGCCTCTATCTTCTGGTCCGCTTTACCCCCATCGATTATTTTCAGGAGATGTGGAACTGCAGCTTCGTTCATTTTGCTTGCAGAAGACCTCAATGCCTCACTCCCTATCACAGGGTCAGGATGAAAGAAATATTTAATGAGAACCGAATGAACCTCCCCATCGTGGAAATGCCCCAGCGTCCTCAGCGCCGTAACTATACCCTCCTTCGGGAGAGCATTATCGGCACCTGTTGCATCGCCGCCCTCAGCCATATAAACCTTCCACAACTCAAAATGCTTTTTCTTTTATTAAACCGCAGTCTCTAGCTACTTTTATAACAGTTCTTCAAGGACAATTATACCAGTTCACGTAGTTAAAATAAATACAATAATGCACAAAAGGAACTGTGGTTTTTTTTACTGAAGCTTCAGTGCTCAGGTGTGGGTGAATGTCCATCCAGATGGGGAAGAAAATAGCTTTACTCACGGGTCTGCTCATCTCCGGTTGTATTGCCGCAGTTGTACTCTGGATGCTCGTGTACTTGCCTGCCCGAGTGGTTGAACCAGTTGTGTTCACGCCTGTTGAAATTAGTGAAGGTTCCATAACCAGGGTGCAGGATAAGATGGAGAGATTTGTGAACATGGGGCAATCATCGGTTGAACTCGACCAGGAAGAGCTCAGCATCCTGTTAAAATCCAACCTTGAGGAACAGCTCAACATCGACATCAGTGAAATCTTCGTCGGGTTATCCCCTGAAGGAATCACGGCAATAATAGAGACCAGAGTTACCGATATTCCCTCATCCGGATACCTTGGCTGGCTTTTACAGAAACGGGATGTAGAGTATACTACAACGCTAATCTCTGCTGAGGTGTGGTCAGCAAACGGTAACCTCGCCTATCGAATCCATGAATTCAGGATCGGAAAGTTCAAGGTCCCCCCATTCCTCTTGATGAAGATTACAGGTGGAGGGAGCAGGCCCTTCGAAAAAGTTTCAATAACGAAACTTGAGATCAGGGACGATCATCTCTATGTGGAGAGGGATTGATTCTTCATTTACTTTACATTCCAATCTTAATATGTTATCCTAGTTTTTGCGGGATGTAGCGCAGCTTGGTTAGCGCACATGGCTTGGGACCATGGGGTCGTGAGTTCAAATCTCACCATCCCGAAGGGCGTCTGTAGCTCAGGTGGATAGAGCAACAGCCTTCTAAGTTGTGGGTCGCAGGTTCGAGTCCTGCCAGACGCGTGCGTGGTGAGCGTAGCTCAATTGGCAGAGTGCAAGACTGTGGATCTTGATGTTGTGGGTTCGAGTCCCATCGCTCACCCATACAATACTTGATAAATGTGCGTCCGTAGCTCAGCCAGGATAGAGCAGTGGACTTCGAATCCGAAGGTCGCAGGTTCAAATCCTGCCGGGCGCGAGAACAATGGGCCGTTAGCTCAGCAGGTAGAGCAGCAGACTCTTAATCTGCGGGTCGGAGGTTCGATCCCTCCACGGCTCAAAGGATATTACACAGTTTACCTTGTGACCACTGGTATGAAGAACTGATTTACCCCCGTTCTTATAAGAAAAAGGTTCAAGGCCTGATTGCGAGAGTGGTGGAATTGGCAGACACGCTAGACTTAGGATCTAGTGCCTCTGGCTTGTGGGTTCGAATCCCACCTCTCGCAACAAATAAAAAGGCATAGCTCTGCATGAGAGGTATTTCAGTTACAAGCTTGTAACCCTCCTTGAGCAGGAAACTGTCGCCTACCTGATAGACCGGGCAGTGGCCCTGTATTTCTTTCACCCTGATCACAAGGTCCATATATACCTCCTCATTCCCTTCTCAACCCTGTCAACTCCTCACTGATCTCCCACAATCTGCGGCCCACCCCGGGGCTATACCCCACAGGCTGGTAGTCAACCGCCCTCCGATTTACGAACAATTTGCCGGTTATGGTTTCGACCTCCGGTGAAGAGGCAAGGTACACGCTCGTTTCGCAACGACCGGAGAGCAGAGGCTGCATAAGGCTTACGGGAATTCTCATGTACCAGGGCAGGCTGCGGTGGATGTACGTCCTGACAAGGCCGGGGTCGAATGCGTTTGCCGTCACTCCGCTCCCGGTTATCCTTCGGGCCAGCTCGAAGGTAAACACCACCCGTGCAAGGAACGCCCGCACAGCAGCCCTGACCCAGGTGAATCCCCTTTCAAGCTGAATGTCATCGAAGTCGATCCGGGCTCTTCTCACGTGCCGTGGGTTACCGGCAACAGTGATGATCCTCGAGGGTGCGCTGGCCTTTAAAAGGTCAAGCAGCAGATTGGTCAAAAGAAAATGGCTCAGGTAATCAGTGGCAAAGACCTTTTCTATGCCATCAGGTGTCAACTGCCTCTCAAAGAGCATAATACCGGCATTGTTTGATAGAACGTGGAGCGAGCTCTGGCTTCTT
>CAZPCG010000405.1:0-2614 GCA_964584875.1 uncultured Spirochaetota bacterium | reverse complement strand
TATCTAATTTAGTACGATTATTTTGTAAGTCAATTTTTAAAATACTCGTATAAAAGTAGCATTCGGAGTAATTGCGATATTGATGTTTGTGAAGTTTTAAATGCTTAAATATGTACGAAAATTAAATCCGACAGTTACAGTTTACCCGAATTATAGGGGAGACTACGGTTTGGTTTTCCCCAGCATATGTGGAGTTCCACATAACAGTGTGGCAGGAATACTCGCCTGGTTCACCCCTCCATAATACCAATAGGCGCTCTCATTGGAGCCTATACAATCCTCAAGCATCTGGCTGGGGCTTGCTTCCACGTAGGTCTTTGTACTGTACCCCAAAACAGTCACAAATTTACAAGCTCCTCGTATTTGGGATTTTCGTTGTAACCTATTTTGCTTTGAGCATTCTTCTTCTAAGATTTGATTACAGGAAGGCTTATTCTATTTTTTATAGTTGGGAGACCCGTCGTTTATTTTTCTTTTAAGGTGGATGAGCTGAGGCGTCTTCCCCATCTCTTTGATTTTTTATATCGAGAAGGGGCCCAGAGGGCTTTGGTGGAAAGGACACAGGTTGCAACCTTAAAGTCTGCCTGGAGCATGATCAGGGAGCACTGGTTACGGGGTGTAATGACAAACAACTTTTCAAAGTTTTCAAGGCAGTATGGAGTGGGGCGCCGGTAAGCCCATGCTCACAATTTCATTCTGCAGTTCTGGGCTGAAAACGGGCTTTTCAGTGATCTTCTGCCTTTCAATTATAGGGCTTGTTGTTTACCGGTACAATCCACACCGATTGTCGCCGCGGGCGGCCACTCTTCGATAAGGAGTCGCGGGTGCTTTATAAACTTCCCTTCCTACGGACCAGTCTTAGATTGACGATAGTCCCGTAGATCCAAACACGAATCGTACGTTGCACGATCAATGGGAATCCAATCGGTCTTATTGATGCCGCGGCGGTTTCGGCTCGTGGGGCTGAGAGGAAAAGCGCAGGCGATCTTCAGCCAGCGGTTTTGCTCTTTGGCGATTGTACGGACTTCTTCGGCCACTTCGGAAAGGTCCTGGTCCTGGCTGAACACTAATGCAACATCGTATTCACCGCGATGCGCCATCCGGACGATGTCGAGAGCGATCCGGACATCCACGCCTTTTTCCTCTCCGACAAGGATTGGGCGTGTTGTCCCATCGGGCAGCTTGATCACTTTATTTCGGTATCGGAGAGAACGCGAGAAGATATGGACTCCCCGCCGACCCATAACCGCGAGCTTGTTGGGCCAAAAGCTGTGCCAGAAGGCGTTGTCCGTCGGTTCAGGGATTCCGGTGTAGAAGCGGACCTGGGTGAGCTGCCAGGACTGATCCTGGCACACTCGGAAAGCGAGGGCAGGTACACCATAATTGGGGTAGGGATGACCGAAGGCTTCTCGTGCGGAGTGGAACAGATTCTGACCGTCAAAGAAGGCGACGGTGCGCTTGACGGAAGGCTCAGGAGGCATCGGGTCTACCGAAAAAGAATAACCCCACCCGAGGCCTTTCGGCGTGTCGAGTGGGGAGCAAGTATGAAAATAGTCTAAGATACTTCCGTCCCTTTGTCAAGCACTAATTTAGAAACACGGGTTAGGCTCCTTGTTTACTTGACAGTCTTCACAAGTATTCGGAGGGCCCGAACTACATGCTTCCAATTTGGCCGCGTTATCAGCTCCAGATACTAGACGGCCTCTCTTCTGTTCACATGCTGGAGGTTCGCCCCCCTGTGAAGGCGATTCGCGTGGCGAAGGCCGGTCGCGACCTGGCAGCAGCAGCCGACCCGCACACACCAGTCTCCATCCAGAGGATGGAGCGGCCCCTACGCCAGCCTGGCATCGAGTCTCGACATGGTACGAGCGGCTGCACGCAAGAGACCTGCTCCCTACATGAAGGCGAGCGGGGAAAGGAGGAAAGCATTATGCCATTACCGGTCTATATTACTGTGTAAATCGACATTGATTCACCAAACCTTGAGGATATTATCAGTGCATTCAGAAAAACCATGGGTCCTTAATTTGACAACCTGAAGAGCAAGGTTCTGAATCATTTTGCACAGAACTACATGCAGGATGGAACCCTCGCGAAGATGCTCAATAGCTCAAAGATTACGTGAAAAACTTAGAAAGGTTAGGAGATGACGAGCATCCACACAATCTTTGGGTAAATGGTGGCTGCCCCAATGTTTTGTGTTTCCAGCTGTCCTGAATGGCAAGTGAATTCCGTATAGTGAGGTGAAATGAATCATCTTCAACAACCCCTTGCTTTCTTTGCGGCCCATGCCTCTTGCTGAAATCACTCGGATACGATAATATACAAAAGTCAATCAAGCTATCCTGGAATGGTAAGATTGCAGCCACCCTAAGAGATGTGAAAAACCGGGTGGGTTATCTCAGGACATAGTTTAGCAGGGTTATTAGAATTGAGATGATTACTGTGAAGCCGCCTCCCATAACCCAGGTTATAAGGGCGAACCTTTTATCGACCTGTTCGAACCTTCTATCTACCTGTTCGAACCTCTTGTCCATCTGGTGGATCAGGTTTTCGGTGAGCATTCTGTGGTTCTTGATCTCCTCTTCTATCCTGACCATCCGCTCCAGGAGCT
>CAZPCG010000404.1:0-2619 GCA_964584875.1 uncultured Spirochaetota bacterium | reverse complement strand
CGATATCCTCGAGCATGTTGCTCCAAATGAGCACTACACGGTGACGGTTAACCCGGAGCTTGCTGCCCTCAGGGGTAAGAGGCTTGGTGTATGATATCCCACAAAAGGTCGTAGGTTTGTTAGATTTTCATAGTATAACAGATCCAGAAGATCAACCGCAGAGCTCAAGGTTCCCGTATGCCCAATTTCTTTAATAAGTTCGACACCCGAAAGGTCGTTATTAAAGCCATACCCCCGTGCGACTCTCTGACAGAACTTCACGATTTCATAATCAATAAGAAGCTGCTGGATGCTATAGATTTCATCTACGGAAAGTAACCCGGCATTTGTAAATACACTGGCGCCCAGAAGTGTTGCAGCGAGAGTATGCGCTGCCTTTTCAGCTCCAGCATGGGCATCGGGATGTTTTGAGGTTGTTAAAAGTGACTTTGCAACCAGGGGAATCCCAAAATATTTGTTCAGCTGGGCTTGATAGAGTGTGCCGATAAGATCTTCGGCTGAACCATAGACAAAAGAGGCGTATCTCATGTCAAAAGGATACGCGCGTATGCTGTCCACCACCACACAGCGTATCTTCCCCTTTACCGTCTTTCTCTCGTTTAGCAAATAAATCAGGGTAAGAGCAGAAAAGAGTTCACCCAGGCTTTGTATGTATGCATCAACCATGTTTATGGGAGCAGAGGACCCTGTTACTGGCATGGTAGCTACATTCATGTCAACCGAAGTGTCCTTGAACTCATATAATATGTTGAGTCCCTCTTCTGGTGCAAGAAAGGGACTGATAAGCCAGAGGTCGATACGAAAATCTTTTCCGGCGACGTCGGCCATCTCTTTTCCATATCTTGCTTCTTTGGGATTGAGCCAGCCCGCAACATCAAGGATACCATGAGCATGAACCCTGCTGTATTCATAAGATACCTTATACATCAAAATACGTTGAAGCCCGACCGGAGCGTCATTCGGCAGTACACAGGGAGGTCCATAGAATCCATATGCATCGCATAACTTTGTATATTCAATGAGGTCTCTGGTAGTGGCAGGTCGTATTTCTTCGGTCTCCGGGTCAAGTACGTTTTTTATATAAGCACCTGTAACGATGCCGGGATTCTCAGGACCCAGTTCTTCCGGAAAATCACTATAATCCTGATGTGAGAGGGCTTTAGACACAAGCTCTGTATTGAACGTTACTATATCACCATTTATTTTGACGCCTTCGAACTCAGAAATGATCTTCTTAATACCTCTGTGTGCCACCCTTAAACCCAGCTTTTCTATGAGATGAAGGGCACCTTCCCACATTTTGCATATGTCATCTTCTGAAAATCCTCCTTCGATATGAAATTGTATCTGTTTCATAAGCCAGTTCTCCTGATAATCGGGATGAATGTCGATTTCATGTGAAATATATCACATAAGTTAAACGCAAGGATTAGAGAAATTGCAGAGAATAAGAATTTCGTCAATTTTTTGATGAAAATTTTATCTTAACCTTAAATTATAATGTCCTGTATCAATGGCCTCCTGGATCTGGAAAATGAGCCTGCGGTTAGACGCCTGCATTTCTATTGCATCCTTCTCAGGTTGTGATACAGTATTACCTATGGTCAGGATCGGTGAAGAGGCGGTTGCTGGCGGTCTCTTCGGTGTGTGCGTGGGCGATGCCATGGGGCTTCCCGTTGAAGGGGTTCCACGCTCCTACCTGAAGAGATACCCGGTCAGGGGTATCGGTTACCAAGCTCCTTTCAGGGGGGTTTCACCCGGCTTCTGGTCGGATGACAGCTCCCTCTCTTTCTGCCTTGCAGAAAGCCTCATAAGCGGCTTCAACCTCAAGGACATCGCCCGGAGCTTCTGCAGATGGCTCTACGAAGGGTACTGGACTCCCTCAGGTACAGCCTTCGGGATCGGGAGAACAACGCTGAAGGCCATTGAGAGGCTCAGGGAGGGGGTTGAGTCTGAGCGTGCCGGCGGGAGGGGAGTATATGACAATGGGAACGGCTCTCTGATGCGGATCCTTCCCCTTGCCCTTCACCTGGTGAATGCGGGGACTGAAGAGCGCTTTGCGAAGATTCATGACGTTTCCTCTCTTACCCATGCCCATCCTCGATCCCTCATAGCCTGCGGAATATATGTGCTGTTTGCAGTTCATCTTATGAGACAGGGGGACAGGCGAGGTGCTTTTGAGGAGATGAAAAAGGATGTGCTGGAGCATTACGGAGGTGGTCCACATGAAAAGGAGCTTTTCCATTTTGAGCGCATTCTCCATGGGGATATCGCCGGAGTTCCAGAAAAGGAGATTCGTTCAAGCGGTTACGTAGTGGATACCCTTGAGGCGAGCCTGTGGTGCTTCATGAATGGGACTGGATTTCAGGATACGCTGCTCACCGCGGTGAACCTGGGAGGTGACTCCGACACTACGGGAGCGGTGACGGGGGGAATCGCCGGGCTCTACTATGGATTCAGCGCCATCCCGGCGGATTGGGTAAAGGGCATCGCACGGAGGGATGATATCATGGAGCTTTCTAGAAAGTTGAGCAGGGCAACTGCCCGCTCCTGAGACCAAACCCCCTCTTTTCTCAAATCATTTTTTTCTTTACGAAAAAATGTTACTTTCATTCAATC
>CAZPCG010000403.1:0-2626 GCA_964584875.1 uncultured Spirochaetota bacterium | reverse complement strand
AGTGCGCTCTGCGGTTCTACACGTCGATGTGCAGGTACAGCCGCCTGAAAACCGCCCGCGAGGTATTCTGCGCTCTTGGAAGGGAAGAGCGCCGGCAGGTACAGTTGATTTATCGCGAGCTGAAAGCTGCGGGGTAGGACGGTGAAGGTCGATGAGAAAGAGTGTTAAGTGCTTTGGGGAAGTACTCGATTCAGGCAGGGCCCATACCGTACTCGATGCGGGTTTGAGGGTTATTGAGGTTTCGAAGATAAAAGGCTCTGTTGATAAGTGCGGGGAGCTGGATGACAGATTCCGCTACATCAGACGCCGGGACAGGGGTGAGAGGAGCCGCCGCTACCGGATAGAGGAGGCGCAAAAGCAATATGCCTTTTTCCCCCCGATCGATGTATACCTGCATGCCGGGGAGTACTTCGTCGTGGATGGCCACCGGAGGGTCTCCTCGGCCCTGCACATGGGTATAGAGTTCATCGATGCCCACGTCAGGGAGTTCATTCATCAGGATGATCTCCTTGCAATGAGTGGTGCTCTTTCACGAAGGAGGTTTGAGACCCAAACAGGTTTGAAGAGCATCAGCCTGACCTATGAGTACGGGTACAGGATTCTCCTCGATGATATCCTTCACTACCCTGAGGGCACCGAAGTTGAACAAAAGGTGAGGAACTGGTACACCATGGTTTACCTCCCTGCCAGTTCGTGCATTGAGGATTCGGAGCTTCCCGGAGTTTACCAGGGCCTCCAGACAGGTGATATATACGTGCTTATCGTTGATTTCTACCGTAAATTTATGGGAGGGATTCCTGAAAATACCAGCTTTGAGTCGCTCCGTTCAGGTTTCTCCTTTGCCCATCATGTACAGCAGGGTCGTCTTCTGCGGATGCTGCCCTTCAGGGTGATCCATTTTCTCCTCTTCAGAAGGAGGGATTTGTGAGATGCGTATTCTCGCTGTCGCCGACAGAAGGCACCGTGCCCTCTACGACTACTTCGACCCCGAACGCTGGCGGGACGTCGATCTCATAGTTTCCTGCGGTGATGTTGATGCGCAGTACCTTTCTTTTCTTGTTACCGTAATACCAAAACCCCTGGTATATGTCCCTGGGAACCATGATGCTGCTTACCGCTTAAACCCTCCTGGGGGGTGTGATTCGATCGATGACAGGGTCATGGAGGTTGGAGGTCTGGTGGTTGCCGGTCTTGGCGGGAGCCACTGGTACAATGGGGAAGACCTGCAGTACACAGAGCCTCAGATGGCTAGGCGGGCCAGGAGAATCACCAGAAAGGCTAGACGGTTCGGCAGGGTCGATATCATCGTTACCCATGCACCCCCGAGGGAAATACACGACCTGGAGGATATGTGCCACCGGGGATTTTCGGCATTCAGAACGCTCATGGAAAAGCTCCGGCCGAAGGTGCTGGTCCACGGTCACAACCATCAGATATACAGAAAGGAGGACCGCCAGACCGTTGTTGACGGTGTGAGGGTAATCAACGCTTACGAGTACTGCTGCTTTGATGTTTAGTGATCAGGCAACGTCCGATGGTCGATGCTCGCGCATGGAACCATTATTCCTGCTATATTTTCATACAAAACAAATTCTGTTTTTTTGTTCCAGAACCCCCCCTTTATCCCCTCCCACAAGGTAAGGGAAGATCGAAGGTTCACCTGATTATTATTCGTTCAGGTCAACATGCCTGCCCCTTGAAACAAAAGTATTTCCTATTGACAAAATCCATCCGGGTGAGTATAATTTTCAATGTGGATATTATATATCCTATATATCTTAAATAAGTAAGGTCATAATACTGCATAGTCAATTACGACCCGAAGATTAAAAAAACTCCAAGGAGGTTTTACATGGATATGGATGGTTGCCCTGGATCGAGGACGATGGATTTCAGGAAGGGAGAATCTCAGCCTGATGAGGCGGTTGGAGCCGTGCAGTCCCAGCTCAGGCAGTGGCCCATCCAGCTCCACCTGGTCTCCCCCACTGCCCCCTACTATACTGGAGCCGATGTGCTCCTGGCCGCAGACTGTGTGGCCTATGCGATCGGCGGATTCCACCCCGAATATCTGAAGGGAAAATCGCTAGCCATAGCCTGCCCGAAGCTGGATGAGGGCCAGGAAGAGTACATGGAGAAGATCAAACTCTGGCTTGATGAAGCGAAGATCAACACGCTCGCCGTGATGATCATGCAGGTACCCTGTTGCAGGGGGCTCGTGCACCTGGCGATTCAAGCCGCGCAGAACGCGCAGAGAAAAGTCCCGATAAAATGTCTGGTAGTTGGCCTTCAGGGTGAAATTTTAAGCGAGGAATGGGTGAACGGCTGATTTCCCATACCGTCTGTTCGGTTTCGGAACTGGTGTCGTAACCTGCAGGTTAGCGCATCTCCTGGATCTTTTACAACAGGCAGGTGAAGATGTGGGCAGCTGAGACCAGGAAGGCAATCTCAAAAGGAGTAGGATTCATATGCAGAAGTATATAAACATGAACATCAAGGAAATCATCGATCGATTTTCCGGAGTGGGGGACATCCTGAGGGAGTATGATATCGCGTGCGTGTCCTGCAATGTGGGGACCTGTCTGTTTCGGGACATTATCGAGATCCACAACCTGTCGCCGGATGAAGA
>CAZPCG010000402.1:0-2631 GCA_964584875.1 uncultured Spirochaetota bacterium | reverse complement strand
GAAAAAAACGCCTGGAGTAACAGCGGTGGAGGAAATGATCTGCGGGTTGCGGGAGAGGATTGCGTTGTTTAAGGAGCAGGAGGAGGAGCTTGAAGCTGAGAAGCTGTACTTCAGGCTCATCAAGGCCCGGGACGCGATGCTTGCTGAGATTCGAGGCCTTGATGAGGGAAATCGGGCGATGATTGAAGAGGTTCTTGAGGAAAGTGGATTCAGGAAGGAGGGCGGGGGGTATGTAAAGCGGGTTTTTTCTGATTACAGTCTCATCGGGGGAAAAAAGTACAGTGAGGAGAGAATTGGCCTCTATGAGCCGTACAGCATTGATACGAGGAGATTTTCCCTTGGCGGTATAGTGGGATTGAGGGCGGCAGGTGACAGTGTGGATAAGCAGATCTATGTGCTCCGGGAGGTTGAGAGGCTGCGGCTTGCGAAGGAAGAAGTCCTGGGAGATGAGCGTATGGTGGGCAGTGTATATGTCAGGCACATCGGGCGGTTTCCCACGCAGGATGAGCTTGGGAGGTATGTTGAGGAGAATCAGGGGAAGGGGCTCTCTGGAGTGTTACAGGGGCTTATGGGGAACATTGTAGAGGGTGTTTTATCCCTCTTCGGAAGGAGGGAAAAAGGTGAGAGCCAGGAGGATTTCAGCGAGTTCCAGAAGCGGCTCCAGGTTGAGATCAGCTACGGAATGAACAGGCCGCTTGAAACCGGTAGGATCATGCTCGAGTACCAGAGGCTTGTGGTGCTCGAAGCTGAAGCTGAGTCAATAGAGGATGCGGGGTTTTTCAACGCTCCCCTCATCCCGGGCGGCCCGAGCCTGAAGTCTGTGGGAAACGTGGCGCTTGCGGTTGTAACTGCAGGCACCTCAAGCGTCGTGCAGGGAATTGTGCAGGTAGGCTGGAGCGCATTTACGACTGTGTCAACAGCCCTTGAAGGCCATATTGGATGGGACGAGGCCGGTTTGAGCATTATGAAGGATGTTGCGGTAAGTGCGTTGACCGGAGGTTTTTCGAGTGAAGGGAGGAGTATCGGGGAGATGACGTTGGGGGACCTGGGATCGGTGAGCGCAAACATCAGCGGGGTGGTGAAGAAGGGGCTGCACGATGTGGGAAGGCACATGATGACGCAGACCGCTGTAAGTGCGGTGAATGCGTTTGAGCTTGACGATCATGGCAGGCTTGCATGGAGCGAAAGCAGTTTCAGTGCAGGGTTCGGCAAAGGACTTACATCGTCTTTTGGGGTATTCGGGGGAAGCGTGGTGAGCTCTGCCTATGATGTGGCACATGGAGCAGAGTGGAGTGGCGGAGGTTTTAACTATCACTACATGATGGATAAATCAGGGGGATTCCTGGTACAGGATTATTATAACCTGGATATGAAGCGTTTCGGTAACATGCTGGGCGGATTGACAGAGCAGCTCATCAACAATGCGATGGGTGTATCGGATGGCATTGCGCTTAATGTGCTCAATGCGAGGGATTTTGGGCTTAAGCATGACGTGGGGCTTGTTGGAGTGACCCTCGGGGGGAGTAATGGATTCCGGTGGGATGTATCGACCTCGGGTCTTGATGTATCGGTAAGCGGGATAAGCAGTGTTTTGCTCGGCGCAGAGCGCCTGAAGCTGTATGATGAGATCGTGGGGGGAGGAAGTGCTGATTTAAAGGTCGCCTACCTTGCAGAAAACAAGCTGCGGTATTCCTATGATGAGTTGAGTAAGGAGGAAAGGGAGGCGTTTCAGGGTGAATTTGAGCGGCTGTTTAACGAGCTTACCGGGTACATGAAGGGTGGTGGCGTGATCGGGCTTGAACTGGAATCGGAAGTGAACAGGCGTGAGGGCGATGTGATACATCTTGCCAGGGAATACTTTACAGAGGAGAGGTTCGGGGTAGAGGGCAGATTGGTTCAGCTCGGGCTGAATGATGCAGCAAAGATTGCATCCCTGATTGCCCATGAGCTGATGCATGATGGGGGGAGTGTGACAGACGAGGTGCAGGAAGACATACTGGCCCATACCATTGATGCGGTTGTGTGGAAGGGGCTGAAGGAGAGATTTGGTGTGTACAGCAGCGAGATGGATGAGAAGCTTCTTGCGTATGATTATTTCGGGAGCGAAGGGTTTGAGGAGTACCTGGGCCAGAGGTATGTGCTCGGGGAAGATGCTAATCTTTTAAAGGATTGGAGCATTGGGGCCCGGTTAAAGTTTATAGAAGCGAGAGTTCTGAAGGATCAGCTTCTCGGGAAGCAGACGTCTGCCGAAGCGCTTGCGTATTACAGTTTGATGAAAGGGTTCAGAGGGAGGGGTGAGGAGTGGACCCGGATGTACGATGAGCTTGGGATTATGCCCGTGGCGCAGCGGAGGATGGTTTCGCTGATGGGCCAGGGTTATGAGCTTGTGAGAGGTGAAGAAGGCTTTGTGAAGGAAACTGATGTGGTCGAGGTTGATTTTGGTAATACTGAGCCGCTTGAGGGGTATATATTCCTCTCCCAGATGAAAAGCCTTGTCAGTACGGTTGAAGGAGCGGTGCTTACCCAGAGGTTTGGTATTGAAGATGATAGAGGGATGCGGTCTATTCGGAGTGATTACTACACGATGGCGTACAGCGGCTTTGGCGAGGGTACCCTTGAGAGCACGATGGG
>CAZPCG010000401.1:0-2632 GCA_964584875.1 uncultured Spirochaetota bacterium | reverse complement strand
ATACATCCTCGTGCGTGACAGGGAGCTGCTTGCAGGCCTTTGTACGTTCATAGTGACGATATGGATTTTGACCTCCCTCTTCTATGCCCTGGGGCTTTTAAGGAGGGGAATGCCTGAATACGGTGATGTCGTTATTCGTCAAAGCGCCGGGCAGGTGGCTGCATCCGCTTCCAGGCCGCCGCAGGAGTGGGCAATCCTGGGTTCTGGTGAGGTTATGCATCCCGCCCATTTTTCCTCTGGCAACCGGTTTTTCTATGTGACGCTGTTCGGCGGGCTCCTCATCGGACTGGTGTCAACACTGGCTGGTGGGTGCGTTTTAAGGCAGCACGTCCTGCTTGCCCAGGGGAGCAGGGATGCTCTCTTCTTCATTTTCGGGTTCTACTTCGCCGTTTTAGTTTACTATGGCTTTTTTTTCAGGTTTTTTGTAAGGTTATACTGAGGATGAAGAGCGGAATGGAGGCGCTGAGATGACACACAAGGAGCGTTTTTTAATGGCCATCAACCACGGGGAGCCCGACAGGGTTCCGATAGATGTGTGGTACACCCCTGAGGCGGAACGGAAGGTTCTGGAATACCTCGGGGAGGATACGGAGAAGCTCTCCCTCTACGCTGAAGATGGCGGGTACCTGCCCCACCTCATGGGGCATGATTTTCTCATCACCTGGCACGGGCCGTGCACAAGCTACTACTCCCAGGACACTCCGGAGTACGTCGATGAGTGGGGGATAAAGTGGCGCTGGGTCGACACCCACACGGGCAACCGGTACACCGAGATGGTTGAGCGGCCCATGGCCCGCACAGACGATCTTAAGAGTCTACACATTCCAGATTTCAGGGACGAGAGCAGGTATAAGGTCGCAAGAGAGATGATCGAAAAGTACGGGAAGGAGTACGGCATCATGGCCGGGCTTGCCTGCACCCTCTTTGAGCTTGCCTGGTACCTGAGGGGGATGGACAGGGTGCTTGAGGACATGGTCGTGAACAAAGACTTCCTCCACGCCTACCTGGACAGGCTGCTCACCTGGGTGTGGGATGCGGGCACGATTATGGTGAAATACGGCGTCGACGTAATCTGGATAGGCGATGATTTCGGGATGCAGGACCGCCTGCTCATATCCCCTGAGCAGTTCAGGGAGTTTTTCAAACCCCGTTACGAAAGGCTGTTCTCCCACCTCCGGAGCCTGAACCCGAACATCAAGTTTGCCTTTCACACAGACGGATACAACATCCCCATCCTTCCCGATCTTATCGATGTGGGTGTGAACATACTGAACCCTGTTCAACCGAAATCGATGGACCCCGGAGAGTTGAAGCGCCGCTTCGGGGACAGGCTAACCTTCTGGGGAACAATCGACAACCAGCACACCATGCCCTTCGGCACGGTCGAGGATGTCATAAACGAGACGAAGCTCAGGCTGAAGACGGTCGCACCCGGCGGGGGACTTATTCTCGGGCCTTCCCATAACGTTCAGCCCCAGGTCCCCATCGCAAACATCATGGCCTTCTACGATACTGCGAAGCGCTACGGCCGCTACCCGATCAACATAAAGGATTGAGCAGGGGTATTTCAATCCCCGATGATTTTTCCTCACAGTTTCTACTATGGTTAAAGCCAACCGATCCTTGCTCCCCTGCTCCTTGCTTCTCAGTTAGGTTTTCATAAAACATTCTAAAATAAGGGTGAAAGGTTTAGAGAGTTTTTAATTAACATATTGAGAGATGCTGAGCGCTTTCGAAACATACATGGGGTTGGGGGAGGGAACTACGAGTGGGTAAATGGCAGGATCATAGAGCGGTTTTTCAATATTCAGCCACCATCATGCTTTGTGTTGAGCGTAACCTTTTACCTCGATGCCATTCGGGACAGGAACTATCCCTACTTCTTTCTCAAGCCTGAGGTCGTAAGGGATGCAATAAACATCTTATTTCGACCCGAGCTGTTCGGCAGTACATCGAGGGCATCAGGCTTATATTTTCGCTTGCGAGACGGAGGGTCTCAGGAACCTCAAACATGAGCTATCATGCCTACGGTTTGGCCATAGATATAATCCCCAGGGGTTACGGTGGGAAACATGTTTACTGGAGGTGGAGCGCCGCCTTCGAGCCTGATTGGGGCAGGATCCCCCTTGCGAAGCGGTGGCAGCCTCCTCAGGAGGTCATTGAGGCATTTGAGTAAAATGGCTTTGTATGGAGAGGGACCGGTATGCATTCTTCCTGTGAACAAAATCCAAAATAAACACTATCTTTCTATCAGAGTCGACTGTGTAGAACAGCCTATAATCTCCTATCCGATATATGAATATGGCGCTCAGTTCCCCTTTCAATCGTTTGATATTGGGTCCGTAGTAGGGGCTGGATCGAAGTTGAGGGTATATGGTCTCCTTAATACGTGCATAGTATCGTCTTAACTGACTAGACTCGATCCTTTTTTGATAAGTTCTCGTTTCAGCGATTTGGAACTCACTAGACGATTCGATAATTTCCTCGCTTGATATCCTGTATCGATTGCTGTAAACGGCTCATCAGTTCATGATTCTTGACTATCTGATTCATCTCCTCGTCACTGGTAAAACTACTGTTTTCAAGATAGGCTATTGTTGCGTATTCCATGAAGTTCGAGATAGTTCGCTTT
>CAZPCG010000400.1:0-2635 GCA_964584875.1 uncultured Spirochaetota bacterium | reverse complement strand
GGGAAATGCCGGAGTGATGAAAAAGATAGAGGAGCTTTTCGTTGAGCGGAAGGCAAAGAAGGGAGAGGTGATCATCCGGGAAGGTGATGTTGGAGATGAGCTTTATATCATAAAAAAAGGTTCTGTGAGGATTCTCAAAAATACCCTCCAGAATGAGCCATATACGGTTGTGGTTCTGACCGCAGAGGAGAATGTTTTTTTTGGTGAGATAGGCCTTCTTTTAAACGACAGGAGATCGGCAACTGTTGTTGCAGAAGAGAACTGTACTTTTCTTGTCACGAATCGTAAAAAGTTTAATCAGTTCGGAGATCAGGAACCCTACGTTGCACTCCTCATCACCCGGCAGGTTGCCCACATACTCTCCCAGAGACTCCTCAAAACGAACCAGGATGTGGTGACCCTCTTTTCTGCCCTCGTATCCGAGATCGAGAGCAGCGGGACATTTGAGTAGCCTCCTCGCTATTCAACATATACTGGTTTTTCCTTTAGTTTTTGCCAGACAGGAGTTGAGAAATCGCCAAAATCGTAGTAGCGGTAAACTTTATAATCCGGGAATAAAAAAGCGAAGAAAGCCTCCTCCCTTCTCATCCAGAAGAGTACGTCAACCGGTGTTGCTCCTGAATTGTATGTTCCATCAGAATAGACGGTTGCGTCCCTACCATCTATTTCTATATCGAGGTTGCTGTAAGCAACGTCTCTAAAACCATCGAAGTAATCGAGAAACTCGCTGAATGTAGCCGTAACGTAGAAATCACTATCGGGGCTCATGACATCCTGTATCTCGCTGGTGCTATCATTATTCACCGCGTCCTCAAAGTCTGATATCGCACTTTCAATTGCCACTTTCGCGCAGCCCAGTGCAAGCATTGAACATATCACTGCAATCAGTACAGGAAAAACGTAGCGCTTCATATCAACCTCCATAGTAAAATTACATCCTAAAGGATAGCACATATGCGGCACATATCAAGGAAAAAGAATTGGCATTGTGAACATTCAGTCAATAAAACGACGTTAAATTTATATTGACAATACAGGACGCCAATGTTAGAAATATATCTGAAAGAAATAAATTAAGCGGGAATAGTTCAGGGGTAGAACGTCAGCTTCCCAAGCTGAATGTCGTGGGTTCGATTCCCATTTCCCGCTCAGGGCAAAACCTCCTGGCTCGTATGGAGTTAGGAGGTTTCTTTTTTAGTGCGAATTGACGCTTCGCCTTTTTTCTATGTTTTCTTCTATGGATTCAAGAAGAACATCAAGCTGCTTCAACCCCTTTTCCAATTGCTCAGGTAAGAGATGCCTGTAAATATCAATCATCATCTGGCCCTATGCATGATAACCCTATAAAAACATTGACATAGGTGTAACAAAAGTGTTACACTTGTTTTGGAGGTGATGATATGCCTACAAAAAACCCGAGGATAAATGTATCAGTTGAAAAATCCATTTACTCTATCATAGAAACATTGGCTAAAGAAAAGGGGATTTCAATATCGATGGTTACAAGGGACTTGATAAAAGAAGCTCTCGAAATATACGAGGATGTGTATTTGGCCGATTTTGCTGAAGAGAGGGAAAAGACATTCGACAAAGATCGGAGCATATCCCACGAGGAAGTTTGGAAATAATAGTGTCTTACAAACTCCTTTACCACCCCCATGTTAAGGAAAAGGATTTACCCGGGATGAATAAAACAATGAAAAAAAGGATTAGTGCCGCTATTGAAAATAGGCTCATGGTAGATCCTGTAAAATACGGAGAGCCATTGAAAAGAACACTAAAGGGATATAGAAAACTTCGAGTAGGAGACTTCCGGATCGTTTATAAGATCGAGCAAGAAGATATACTAATCCTTGGGATATGCCACCGGAAAGACATTTATCAAAAAGCAGAATCACGGATATAATAAAGGTCTATAAATATGATTTTGGCAACGCCAGGCCCCTTGGGCAACATTGGATGTAGCATTGTGATGTACTCATGCGGAAGCATAAGGATGAGAGAGTAGAATTTGGAGTATCTGAACAAAAGATGCGATTTAAAAACCAGGACTTAACGAAAGCGATGACGGGGAGCAAGCTCCAGGACTGACAGATCAGCACGAACATTCGTGAGGAAGTGATCGCTTGGAGCGGTCTCTTCCTCATTTTGGTGAGGGAGGGTGGTGGGTTTTTTCTTATTACCACACACCCTTCGTGGTGAGCAGGCTGAAATGGCGGAGCCAACTCTGTTCGATGATCCTGACTGCAGGTTCACAGGGAGCATAGTAAGATTATGTGCCAGAGCAAAAGATCAATGAAAGGCGATGCGCTTCAGAAGATTATTCACATCCTGGGTAAAGAAAGACCGCTTTTTCACTCAGAGGCCGACTTCCAACATGCCCTGGCATGGGCAATTCATAAAAACCATCCTGATTTTGAGGTACGACTGGAAAAAAGGGAAGTGTTAAAGGGCAAAGAGATATACTTTGATATTTGCATCATTTCCTTGGACAATATCATTCCAGTAGAAGTGAAGTATAAAACCAGTGCTCTTCAGAAGACAATCACCAGCAAAGGAAATGTAGAAGAATATCTTCTAAAAAACCAGGCTGCACAAGATATCTCAAGATACGACTTCATCAAGGACATCTCAA
>CAZPCG010000399.1:0-2647 GCA_964584875.1 uncultured Spirochaetota bacterium | reverse complement strand
GTTTCTTCACTTCCCCGAAAACCGCCCGAAGGTGCTCGGATACCTGGCAAAGTGGGATGAAGAATCAACGGAGTACCTTAATACCCAGAGGAGCTTCGACTTCGGCAAAGAGGATGAGCCCCTCCTTGCGACACTCAAGACCCTGTCCATTAGGTGCTGGGATTCCTTCGGACTGAACGGGTATGCGCGGGTGGATTTCAGGGTTGACAGGGATAACAACCCGTACGTGCTTGAGATCAACGCAAACCCCTGCATCTCCCCCTCAAGCGGATTTGTCGCTGCGGCAAAGAGGGCGGGGCTCAGCTATGGCGAAATGATCGAGAGGATCATGGGCAGCCCCGTCTTCCCTCCCTAGCTCAGACCTCAAGGCTCTTGTCAGTCGTCCTTGCTGCCTGAGGCAGCAATCAAAGGAACCGCATTTTCATACCGGCTTTGAAGGTAAATGAACATGGACAGAGAGGCTCTTCATTTCCGAACAGAAGTAAAAGAAAAGGATCGAGCATTTGTGAGGGAGATAGTCGCCTCCTCCGGTTTTTTTTCAGAGGAGGAAGTACAAATCGCAGTCGAGCTTGTTTCAGAGCGATTGAGCAGAGGGGAGCAAAGCGGCTACCACTTCCTCTTTGCGGAGCTTGCGGGGAAAACGATCGGATACACCTGCTTCGGTAGAATACCTGGAACCAGATGCAGCTTCGATCTCTACTGGATAGCGGTCAGGGATGATCACCGTGGGCTTGGAGTGGGGAGGGCACTCATCAGAGAAACGGAGGAGCTGATCGCTGCCATGGAGGGGTGCCGCATCTACATAGAGACATCATCCCGCAGGCTGTACGATTCCACGAGGGAGTTCTATGGGAAATGCGGCTACCATCAGGAGGCCGCTCTCAAGAATTTTTACTCCCCGGGTGATGACAAGGTTATATTTGTAAAGGATATCAGGAAATAGACCACGATAATTCATCAGGTGCATCACAACTACTAAAATTCCCCGGTGCATTTTGACAGGCCGGGCTTGTGATCATGTTCAGAATACGTAAAATTTACGATACCGTTCTCCCCGCAAACCGGATGGCAGTCGAGCAGGTGCAGCATATCCTCCGTATGCAGTTCCCCGGGCTCTCTGAAGAGAAGATTGCCACAATACCCGACCAGCTCACCAATCCCCTGAAGTACCGCTTCCGCTCAATCCTCTTCGTTGCAGAGGACAGCAAAAGAAACGTAAGGGGCTTTGCCCTCGTTTCCCATGCACCCGACCTCAACTTCTGCCTCCTCGACTACATAGCAACCGGAAGGAAGGCGATGGGAAGGGGCATTGGGGGTGCCCTCTACGCGAGGGTGCGGGAGGAAACCGAAAGCCTCAAAAGTGTCGGTCTATTCTTCGAGGTCCTTCCCGACGATCCGAAGCTCTCACGTGACCCTGAAGTCCGCAGGCAGAACAGGGCCCGGCTTCGATTCTACGAGCGTTATGGGGCAAGGCCAATCGTGAACACAAAATATGAAGCTCCCCTGACCCCCGGTGGAGACAATCCTCCATATCTTGTTTTTGACCCGCTGGGGAGGGAGGCAGGATTGCGTCCGGGCAGGGCAAAGAAGATCGTCGGGGCAATACTCGAAAGAAAGTATGCAGATGAATGCCCCCACGACTACGTGCAGATGGTTGTGGACTCATTCAGGGATGATCCGGTCCGACTTCGTCCTCCACGCTACACCCAGTCGGAACCCACCACCGAAATTAAAAGAAAAATACCGGAGGACAAGAAGATACTCCTCGTGGTGAACGAGAAGCATATCATCCATCACGTCAGGGTGAGGGGGTATGTTGAATCACCAGTACGGGTAGCCGCAATACTCGGTGAAATCGAAAAAACTGGTCTTTTCCTGAGAGTTGCGCCGGCCCGATTTTCAGAAACCCATCTGCGCCAGGTCCACGATTCGAAATTTTTAAACTACCTGAAGAAGCTCTCCCAGAGGCTTGAACCTGACCGATCGATATACCCCTACGTGTTCCCGATACGAAACGAAACTCGCCCTCCGAAGGAGCTTGCGGTCCGTGCCGGCTACTACTGCATCGACACCTTCACCCCCATCAACCGCAATGCCTACCTTGCAGCTCGGGGTGCTGTATACTGCACATTGACCGCAGCAAGGAGTATACTGGAGGGTCATCGTCTTGCCTATGCCCTCGTTCGTCCGCCCGGTCACCATGCCGAGCACCGTTCATTTGGAGGGTTCTGCTACCTCAACTCCGCCGCCATTGCCGCACACTACCTGAGCCGTCACGGGCGGGTGGCCATGCTCGACATCGACTACCACCACGGTAACGGGCAGCAGGATATCTTCTACAACCGCCCTGACGTGCTCACCATCTCAATTCACGGGCATCCCAATTTTGCCTACCCCTACTTCAGCGGTTTCAGGGATGAGAAGGGGAGGGATGAAGGCCGCGGGTATAACGTGAATTTCCCCCTACCTGAGAACACAACCGGCGATCAGTACAGGGGTGTGCTATCAAAAGCCCTCAAGCTCATTGAGAGGTTCCGGCCGGAGTTCCTGATCGTCCTCCTGGGGCTCGACACTGCAAAGGGAGACCCGACTGGCACCTGGAACCTGATCGGGAGGGATTTCAGGAGCAATGGGAGGATGATAGGCA
>CAZPCG010000398.1:0-2648 GCA_964584875.1 uncultured Spirochaetota bacterium | reverse complement strand
AGATAAAGATATGCAGAAGTATTATTATAATTAAACTACACCATATCGAGCGGATGTTCAAGACAAAATTATAATGGCGGATATCAACATACCGGGCTTACCTGAAGTATTACGCGGTTGGGATTCATAACGGGGAAAGGAGTCAAAGTGCCTCTCTTCATACATAAAAAGGAAAGACACATCGTCGAGCTGATCAAAAGGCATGTGGACAAGGTGGTGGAAACAGTCTATCTGGTGCAGCAGGCGCTGAGCATGCTGCTGGAAGGGAAGAAAGAGGAATCCACGGCATACACGAAAAGGGTGCACGAGAATGAGCATGAGGCTGATATTGTCCGGAGGGAGATCGACAAGGAGATGTTTAACGGTGCGTTCATGCCTTCACTCAGAGAGGTGCTGTTCCTGACCGTAGATTCGGTGGACAAGGTGGCCAATCGTTCGGAGAAGCTCGGCGATTTCCTGACTCTCATCAGCCCTGAAATTCCTGTTGCAATACGGGATGACATAAGATTAATGGGTGAGCTAACGTACGAATGCGCGAAGAAGTTGAAGGACGCCATGTACCACCTTTTTTCCGATATGGGTGCTGTCCATGGCGATTCTCTTGAAATCGAGCGTCTTGAGGCTCAGGTGGACAAACATGCCTGGAAGGTGCTGGAGAAAGTATTCAAGAAGCTTGAAATTGAGAAGTTTTCTCACAGGATGATGCTGCGTGAGATGGTTATTCACCTCAGTTCAATTACCAACAAGATGGAAGATACATCGGACATATTAGATGTTATAGCGTTGAGAATCAGGATGTAGGATTGGTTCGGACATAGGGTGGGGAGAGAGACTTTCACATGTACCGGTTGATATCCGGCGTATACCTCGGCTGGGGGCTGGGGGCAAATGACGCCGCAAACGTATTCGGAACAGGTGTGGCAAGCGGGGTTGTCAAGTACAGGACAGCCGTAGTACTGACCTCACTCTTCGTTCTCATTGGTGCTTACCTCGAGGGTTCACGGGGTATACATACAATAGGGGCGCTGGCCGACCTGGATATGAACAGCGCCTTTATCGCTTCCCTCGCCGCAGGAGTAACGATTAACGTTCTCACCATGCTCGCCCTCCCGGTATCAACCTCACAGGCCATAGTTGGGGCAATACTCGCAGTGGGTGCAGTGAGGGGAGGAGTACAACTGGGTATACTGATCAAGATACTGTCAAGCTGGGTGCTAAATCCGATCGTTGCTGCACTTATTGCCTATGCCCTCTACCGGGTGTTAGGGTCATTACTTGAGGGGAGGATCAGGAATGTTCGCGTATGGTCGCTGTTCATGAAGACTGGATTCTACACGGTCGGCATATACGGTGCTTATGCCCTGGGGGCGAACAACGTGGCGAACACCACCGGGGTTTTTGTCAGGGCAGGACAGCTTACCCCAAGGACGGCAGCCATCATCGGAGGCCTCTCAATAGGGCTCGGGGTGCTTACCTACAGCAGGAGGGTAATGATGACAGTCGGGGGAAGGATAACGCAGATGAGTGATTTTGCGGCGCTCATCGCAATTCTTGCTGAAAGCATAACGGTGCATATCTTCGCATGGGTCGGTGTTCCTGTTTCGACCTCGCAGGCGATCGTAGGGGGGGTAGTAGGGGTTGGTTATGTCAAATCTAGCAGGGCGATCAACTTCGAAATGGTGAGAAGGATTATCCTTGGATGGATCAGCACACCCCTCGCTGCATTTATCATTTGTTTGTGCATCCTGAAGCTCCACTCCCTTATTTAGCCGCAACAATCAATCTCACGATGTCAAAATATACCTTCTGGACTTCTTTAAGCAAAAAACCGGCCCTCTCGATGTTTTTCTGGGTTTCCCTGAGCATCGAGGTTCCTATAAGAGTTTTTGTAAACCCGTGCATCATGTACAGGGGTATGTTAAGCATGAGGTTATCGCTTTTCATGTGCTCGAGGAATATAGCCAGCCCGCCTCGCTTCAAAACCCTGTGCACCTCCTGCAATCCCTTCAGGGGCTGAGGAACCGTGCAGAACACGAAGGTGCTCACCACGGTATCAAAGGATTCATCCTGAAAGCCCAGATGCTCAACATCCATTTCAAGAAGAGTCACTTTCACCAGTGCGAGATCTCTTTTTTTCCTCTCTGCCCTCTCAAGCATCTTTTTGCTAAAATCAATTCCGGTAAGGGCAAGGCCTGGAGGGTAGTAGGGCAGATTTTTCCCTGTACCGATCCCAACCTCAAGTACCTTTCCCTCCACTGATGCGAGAGCTTTTTTTCTCAGGGATGAAAAAAGCCCCTTTTCAACAGGTAACTCTATTAGATCGTAGATAATTGAGAATCTGTCGTATTTTCTCGCGGTACGGGTGCATCTCCCTGTTTCATCTTTTCCCATCTGCGTATCCTTTTTTATGGAAAATATGCCGTACTTCTGTGCGGTATGGATGCTCCTCCTCCCATCACCTTTTCCTATTGTCGTATCTTTTTCGTTCCTCCAGGCTCTCTATAGCACGTTTTGTTAAGGCGGAAAAGAGAAAATTTCATTCCCTTCAGCCACGGTCTCCTTCCTGTGGCAGGCTACGAGGTGTCCCCCTCCGATATCCTCAAGCTCAGGTTCATGAACTCTGCACTCTTCCACGGCAAAGCTGCAGC
>CAZPCG010000397.1:0-2648 GCA_964584875.1 uncultured Spirochaetota bacterium | reverse complement strand
TTGAGCGGTGATGCTATCTATGTCTGGTGAGAGGCATACTTCCAAAAGCTCCTTTTCCGTGACCCCTGGTGGAAGCGTTTCACCTTTCTCCTCCCTCTGAAGGCCGCCGAAGGAATACATGAGAACCGCCGTGGCAAGCCTCATGGCTGGACGTACCGAGGCAAGGGCAGGATTTTGCTGTGCTAACTGGTCGTCAATCTGCTTCACTCTCGCATTTGCACCCGTGAAATCGTGCTCAAGAACTGCCTGATACGGTTCTCTCTGCCCGACCTCGGTGAAAAAGGCATTCCGAACATCGGCATCATCGATGGGAATATCGCCCGGAGACACCAGCAGGCTCTGCCTTCCTAACTTCTTGCTTTTTTGAAGAACGGCTGCAAGAAAACGCAGTGCGCCCCTTGTCCGCTGGAAATCTGGGATGGATGCCCATCGCTCCTTCATCAAATCGATTAGCCCTACATGGAATGGATATGCCTGTGCAAGGCGCTGGGCAAACCTCGCCTCTTCATCCTGTGCAGCTCTGCTAGCATTCTGGTCGTGGGCTTCAGCAATTTTCCATTTTGTTACACTTCGGGCAACGTCTTTAGCGACCTGCATAGCGTATTCATCTGGAGGTTCTTCGGAGAGCAGTCTTTTTTTCAGCACACCAAGAATCTCATCCCCCAAAACAGGTTCTCGCTTTGCATCGACCCTGGAGGCAAGATGGTCGAGCATCGCAAGCAGTCCTACATTGTCGAGAGCTTCTCTCGTACTTGACTGAAGTGAATAGACCATTACAGCCCTGGGAGAGCTTGAGACCTCGGTGGTAAGGGTCTGGAGAAACTCCAGGGCCTGCCTGCCAAGGTTGGATTCTCCAATGGGGATGGTCATTGCCCGCTCAATATAACGGAGCACTTCATCAAGCAGGATAAGGGCGGGCTTATCCCCAATTATTTTTTGTACAATCTCTCCCCCAGGGGCTGTTTTACTCCTTTCCTGATCGCGGACAAGATCAAACCGCCCGAGCTGGGCGGCAAGCGATCCCCAGAGCGTGTGAACTAAATTTCCGTTGACCCTTGTTCCGGAAACTGGATCAAACTTCTCCCCGTCGATTCCGGCAATTTGGACCTTTCCTGGATTGGGCAGGCTCCTGCACTCAGGCACTCCGCCATCAAGCGCTTTGCGATCTTTAGCCGCCTGGTAGAGGGCAACGAGTACGTGGGACTTGCCGCCGCCGAAGGGGGAGCGGAGCTGAAGAACCCGGTCGCCGGCTTTCCCGGATAAACGATCCAGGACCTCTTCGAGGAGCCTCTTCATCCCGCCTGTAAGGTGCGTTGCCTGCCAGAAGGCGCGGCTGTCGCGGTACACAAGAGGAACTCCTTCAGAATTGGCAAGCACGCCCCCGAAATCAATGGCGAACGTCGCCATTGTGAGACGTCCTGCATCCACATCTGGATGCAGGTGAACCCTCTCAAACCATGGACACAACCGCTCCTGCATGTCTTACTCCTCCCTTATCTCCCTCACTCCTCTCTCATCCCCGTGGGGAAGTTGGGAACATGAGGAAGAGAAATGAATCAGCTTAAAACTATTTTTTAAAGTAGTTAGAATGATGCAATTTACCGTGAGAATGATTCATTTTTAGTCTCTGGACTTATGTAACGTGCTCCCCTCCCATGACCTTCTTTGGCTAACAATCCTAACTCCACTAATTCATGTGCAATCCTTGAGGCTTGAGCCCTGCTTACCTTCATGACCTTCCGAATATCCGTATTGGTCAAACAGCCTTTATCTTTCAAAGTGGCAAAAATAGGGTAAAAAGATTTTAATAACTCTTCTTTCCTTTTAGTTAAAGGCGCTAATTTATCCAGGATTGTATAAACTCTTCCCCCTTTCTTTGGCAGGGTAAGGATACCTTTTTTCACAAGATCTTTTAGGTCACGGGAGGCTTGATAAAGATCTACCCCACAAATATTTTGATACTGTCTGCTTGTAATACAATTGCCATGAGAATGGCCGAAAAGTAATGCTTTTTTCTGTTCGGGTTTCAACTTAATTTTGCTATATACATCCAACCATGCTAAATCCTTCTCGCTGTATACAGGTTGATTTCGCAGAGATACTCGAAAAATTGACCCTGCCTCAGCTGTTATATCCGGAGGGTAAAGGCCGTTTTTTTCCATCTCTTCAAACATTCTTGGAATACCCTCACCGGTCTCTCTCATGTATCCTAAGTCAGTAAATAACCTGACCATTAAAGGGTTCCTGCTCGCATGGATCCTCTCACGCCTGCGGAGTTTTTCTATGGTCACAGGGGCAGGTGGAAGACCCGGACTCCTGATTTCCATTCTGTCATCAAACATCCAGACTTCGATCGAAGTTCCCATCAAAGAGTAATCACGGTGGGCGACCGCATTAACAATTGCCTCTTGCCATGCAAATGTAGGATATTCAAGACGCTCCTGGAAAAAAAGATCATGAAGAACTTGCCTTTCTCTAACATGTGGTTTGATGGTCTGATAAGCCTCTTCTATAAGTTCGATCAAGGGAACTTCGATACGGGCTCTTTTAACGATATTTAGCTCCCTGCCATATCTTCTTTCAGCTCCCTCATAACGGATAAAATCTATACCACACCGAGGATGCCAGCGAGATGGAACTTTTCCAAA
>CAZPCG010000396.1:0-2650 GCA_964584875.1 uncultured Spirochaetota bacterium | reverse complement strand
ACGATGTCGTCGAGGCCACGGAGGCGGCAGGAATCAGCATAAAGGTCGTGCGCTTTCTCCCGGTGGGGAACGTGAAGGGGTAACCTGCTGTCATTGCGAGGAAGGAGCCGAAGGCGACTGACGAAGCAATCTCTTATCCAGGTATCCATTTTCCAGAGGACAAATTTTAGAAGTCGGAGAGGGGATGCCATACCATTATATAGACTCCATTGCCGATGTGGCCTTTGAAGCAAGCGGCGCTACCAGAAAGGAGCTTTTCAGGGCCTGCTGGGATGCAGCGGTGAATGTGATGGTGGGGGACCTTCGAACCATCGAAGGAAGGGCAGAAAGGGAGATCATTCTTGAAGATAGCAGCGTTGAGCTGCTGCTTTTTGATTTTCTCCAGGAGATGATCTACCTGAAAGACGCCGAGCAGCTCCTCCTCCTGATAGATACACTCGAGCTTCAGAGCATGCAGGAGCGGGAAACGCTGCACGCAACGGCAAAAGGCGAGCGGATAGACCCCCGGAAGCATGAGCTCATCGTCGACGTTAAAGCTGTAACCTTCCACCGCTTCAAGGTGGACCGGCGTTCAGATGGATGGCATGCAACCGTTGTTCTGGATGTGTGAAAAATAAGCAGGTTACCTTTCAGTGCGCATCTTCCCTCCCTTGAGGGAGGGGGTGGGGAGGGTGTAAAATCGAGCATAAAAATTCTCTCCTGAAAATGCAATTACAGGCCCATTTTCATAGCCTTTGAATGCTGCCTCAAGCAGCAAGGTCGACTGGTACAAAATAACAGAATTTGTCGATATGAAACCATAATTCAAAAACCATGCGCACCAGAGGAATGGTAATTACAGATCTTGATGGAACACTGCTACATAGAGAGAGCCCAATAAGTGTAGATGATATCAACACACTTGAAAAACTCGGGGAAAGATCTATTCTCAGGGTTATTGCAACCGGCCGCTCTCTCTTCTCGGCTGAGAGGGTACTTGTGTGGGGCTTCCCGATCGACTTTCTCATCTTCTCTTCAGGGGCAGGTATCATCGATTGGCAGACCAGGAAGCTTTTGAGAAAGCAGAGCATGGAGGTAGATGAGGTTGAGCGCGCCGCAGGGCTTCTACTTAGACTGAAGCTGGATTTCATGCTCCACGATCCAATTCCTCACAACCACCGCTTTGCGTACTACGGAAGCGGAGATGGCAACCAGGATTTTTTCAGGCGGATCAACATCTACCGGGAGTTTGCAACCCGGGGAAACCCTCTTGACCCTCAATTCCACGAGGCATGCCAGATAGTTGTCGTTGAGCCTCCCGGGGGAAGTGGAAACCTCTACGAGCACCTGAAATCCCAACTCGTCCCGCTCAAGGTTATTAGAACCACCTCCCCCACCGACGGCCAGTCGACATGGATCGAGATTTTCCCCGGCAGCGTATCGAAAGCCCACGGAGCAGAATGGCTCCGAACGCTTCACAGCATACCGCTCAAAGCCGCCCTTGCCATCGGAAACGACTACAACGACCTCGACCTCCTCTCCTGGGCCCCATCAAGATACGTTGTGGATAATGCACCGGATGAGCTAAAGAGGTTGTACAGTAATGTACGCTCTGGAAAGCACAATGGATTCACCGAGGCCGTCGAGAGATGGCTGAAAGAGGGCGGCTTGCAGGGGCACTAATCAGTAAACAATTTGTCATTGCGAGGAAGGAGCCGAAGGCGACTGACGAAGCAATCTCGATCAAGATACTCATTTCTGCACGACTCAGAATCCCCTGTCTATACCGTGTACCTGGCTGCAATCGGAATCCTTCGCCCTATGCCGAAGGCCTTTGATGTTACCTTCAAACCTGGAGGGGCCTGCCGCCGTTTATACTCACTCCGCCGTACGGCCTCCACAACCCACCTGACCGTGTCGGGTTGAAACCCGAGTTTGACGATCTCATCGGTAGCCATACCCTCCTCGATGTGTAAGTGAAGAATCTTATCGAGAGTTTCATATGGGGGGAGGGTGTCCTGATCCTTCTGCCCGGGCCGCAGCTCAGCCGATGGGACCTTTTTGATGATCTCATGGGGAATTACCTGTCCATTCCTGTTTATGTAACCTGCAAGCTCATACACCATGGTCTTTGGAACATCCGATATGACCGAAAGCCCCCCGCTCATATCGCCGTACAGGGTACAGTACCCAACCGAAAGCTCGCTCTTGTTCCCCGTAGAAAGGACGAGATAGCCGAACTTGTTTGAGAAAGCCATGAGAATATTCCCCCGTATTCGAGCCTGTACGTTCTCTTCGGCGATATCGGGCTCCATCCCCTTGAAATGATCGTTTAGGGCATCGAGATAGCTTCTGAATACCCCCGTGATGGGAACAACCTTAAACGAAATGCCAAGATTCCGGGCCAGGGTCGCCGAATCCTCGATGCTGCCCTTCGATGAGTAGGGCGATGGCATCGCAATGCCAAGAACATTTTCCCTGCCAAGGGCAGCTGCAGCGATACACGCCGTGACAGAGGAATCTACACCGCCTGAAAGTCCCACGATCGCTTTTGAGAATCCGCTCTTTCGGAGGTAGTCCCCTGTACCGAGCACCAAAGCCTCATACACAGACTCGATCCTGTCCTGTGGGACGTACCCTGCCTCTTTTCCCTCTGCACCGGTCTCGACAG
>CAZPCG010000395.1:1259-2660 GCA_964584875.1 uncultured Spirochaetota bacterium | reverse complement strand
GAATTTTTCCTCCCCCTCCCGGGGCATCGATTACGTACTGGGGCACTGCATAACCTGAGGTGTGCCCTCTCAATCCCCTGATTATTTCAAGCCCCTTCTCAACGGATGTGCGGAAGTGCGAAGAGCCGGTAATGGGGTCACACTGGTAAAGGTAGTAGGGTCTGACCCTGATTTTCAGAAGCCCGTGCAGGAGTTTCCCCATGGTCTGGACATTGTCGTTGATCCCCTTCAGCAGTACTGTCTGGCTGCCGAGGGGAATCCCGGAGTCGGCAAGCCGGCCTGTGGCCTCGCAAACCTCCGGGGTGAGCTCGTCGGGGTGCGTGAAGTGGATGCTTATCCAGAGCGGATGGTACCTCTTCAGCATTTTAACGAGCGAGAGGGTTATGCGCTGTGGAAGAACAGCGGGAACTTTCGTTCCGATTCGGAGCAGCTCGACGTGGGGGATGCGGCGCAAACTGGCAAGCAGGTACTCGAGTTTTTCATTCGAAAGGACGAGCGGATCGCCCCCCGATATGAGTACATCCCTGATTGCCGGGTTTGCTGCAATGTAGTCGATTGACCGCTCCCAGTTTCTGGCTTCGCAGGTATGTCTGTCATGGTTTCCCACCATGCGTGAGCGGGTGCAGTAGCGGCAGTACACCGAACAGGATGTGGTGGCAAGAAAGAGCACCCTGTCGGGATAGCGGTGAACAAGACCCGGCACCGGGCTGTCATCCTCCTCCCCGAGCGGATCATCGGACTCCCCGAAAGACCTCTCCTGTTCCGAGGTTACCGGGACAACCGACCGCCGTATGGGCTGCAACGAGTCGTACCTGTCGAGCAGGGATGCGTAGTAGGGTGTGATGGCAAATGGAAGCAGACCCTTTCCTGATGTGAGTGCCCTCATTTCCTCATTAGATAGGTTGATGAACCTCTCAAGCTGCCTTACGCCTGTAATCCTGTTTTTGAGCTGCCATTTCCAGTCATTCCATTCGGACTCCGTGCTCCACGGGAAGAGGCGGTTGCGGAAGATTTTAGATGTCTTACTTGCCTCTATGGTACCGGAAGCTCTGTTCCGCAGGAGCTTCAGCCCGGGGTCTGAGGTGCCGAGCGCACCGAGGGGCCTGTAGGGGTCGTGCTGTAAGCTGATCTGAAACTCTGTGCTTGTTACCGGGCTACCGGGAGGTTCGGAGTCGTCAGGATCCTGGATGACTCCTGAAATTGTCGAATTTTTTTGTGCGGTGCGGACAGGTGGAGGTTCGGCGTCATCCTCGGAGGACGGTGTTTCGAGAGGCTTTGGGGTGTTGCGTGTAACGGTTGAGGTTTTTTGATTCAATGAGGAATGGTTTGAGATGGATGTTTTTTGGTGCATTTCGTGTTTATTCCTCCTACCTCTCTTTCTATAATGATCGGCAAAAAATC
>CAZPCG010000395.1:0-1249 GCA_964584875.1 uncultured Spirochaetota bacterium | reverse complement strand
TTTAAAAACTGTCAATAAATATTTTTTTATTTTTTTGAAAAGTTTCCATTCTACCTTTTCGTTCCGGAAGCATGATTTTTTTAAAAAGGACCTCTAAAAAAGATTGACAGTTAGTAGCACGAATGTTAATATTCGTGTTATCATCTAAATGTCCCTGTGGAAATGCACTAACGGGGAGGAAAGGGGGATGACAAAATGCACATGGCTGATACGCTTATCTCACCAGCAGTTGGCGGAACAATGTGGGCTGTTACAGCAGGGGTGACTGCCTACAGCGCAAAGAAGATGAAGGGTGATTTCGATGAGCGAAGGGTTCCACTCATGGGGGTTCTTGGAGCATTCATCTTCGCAGCACAGATGATCAATTTCTCCATTCCCGCAACAGGCTCAAGCGGGCATATCGGCGGAGGGATGATACTGGCGATACTGCTGGGACCCTATGCGGGTTTCCTCACCATTGCGTCTGTTCTCGTTATCCAGGCGCTCTTCTTTGCAGATGGCGGCCTGCTTGCGCTCGGGTGCAACATCTTCAACCTCGGGTTCATCCCATGTTTCGTTGCCTATCCCCTTCTATACAGGAGAATCGCCGGGAACAGGCTCTCTAAAAGCCGCATCCTGGCAGGCTCAACCGCTTCTGCGGTTTTTGCGCTCCAGCTCGGCGCCTTTGCTGTAGTGCTCGAGACACTTATGTCAGGCATCACCGAGCTGCCGTTCTCAAGGTTTGTTTTGCTCATGCAGCCGATTCACCTTGCCATAGGTATCATTGAGGGTATTATCACGGCTGGCCTCATGGTGTTCGTCAGCAGGGCACGCCCCGAGCTCCTGGAGAGCGGAGCAGCGGGGAGGAGGGCCAGCAGTTTCTCGCTGAAAAAGGTGCTCATCGCTCTTGGAGCGCTCGCTGTTATCTGCGGAGGGGTGCTGTCATGGTTTGCATCCACACATCCCGACGGACTTGAGTGGTCGATGTTCCGCGTTGCGGGTAAAGAGGAGATTGAACAACCAGGTAAAAGGGTTTACACGTCTGCGGCAGGGGTTCAGGAGAGGCTGGCGTTTCTCCCGGATTATGGTTTCAAGCGCTCTGAGACCGGCCTCGCCGGAAAGACAGCCTCTTCGGGGGATGACTCCTGGCCTTCGGTCAACGCTGGGACGACGGTTGCCGGCCTTGTTGGCGGCGGCATTACACTCCTCCTTGCGGGTCTGAGCGGTTTTTTGCTGATAAGGAGATTTTCCTCGGGCAGGAACGGGGCCA
>CAZPCG010000394.1:0-2663 GCA_964584875.1 uncultured Spirochaetota bacterium | reverse complement strand
GTTCCCGAGGGGCTTAAGGATAAGCGCATCGTTGCCCTCGATATGGGGGCGCTTCTTGCTGGTGCAAAGTTTCGGGGCGAATTCGAGGAGAGGATGAAGGCCGTGCTGAAGGAGGTGCAGGATTCTAACGGGCAGATCATCCTCTTCATCGACGAGCTCCACACCGTTGTGGGGGCAGGCGCTGCGGAGGGAGCGATAGATGCCGGAAACCTTCTGAAGCCGATGCTTGCACGGGGAGAGTTGCACTGCATCGGCGCAACGACTCTCAACGAGTACCGGAAGTACATCGAGAAGGATGCAGCCCTCGAGCGGAGGTTTCAACCTGCACTTGTCAACGAGCCTTCGGTTGAGGACACAATTTCCATACTCAGGGGGCTCAAGGAGCGCTACGACATACACCACGGGGTGAAGATCAAGGACAGCGCTCTTGTAGCTGCAGCAGTTCTGAGCGAGCGCTACATCTCAGACCGTTTCCTGCCCGATAAGGCAATTGACCTTATGGACGAGGCGGCTGCCAAGCTCCGCACTGAGATTGACTCGATGCCGGCCGAGCTCGATGAGATACTGCGAAAAACGATGCAGCTTGAGATCGAGCGGGAGGCGCTTCGCAAGGAGAAGGATGATGCTTCAAAGGAGCGGCTCGAGAAGATAGAGCGGCAGCTTGCTGACCTCAAGGAGAAGGGGAATGCACTGAAATCTAAATGGGAGGAGGAGAAGCGAAAGCTTGGCCGCCTGAGGGGCCTGCGAAGTGAGATCGAGCAGGTGAAGTTTGAGATAGAGAAGGCGGAGCGGAACTACGACCTTAACCGGGCGGCTGAGCTGAAGTACGGAAGGCTGATACAGCTCGAGAAGAAGCTTGAGGAGCTGAGCAGAAAGGTAAATGGCGATGATGGAATCAGCCTGCTAAAAGAAGAGGTTGATGAGGAGGACATAGCCGAGGTTGTTGCGAAGTGGACCGGTATCCCGGTCTCAAAGCTCATGCAGGGGGAGATGGAGAGGTTAATACACCTCGAGGAGCACCTGCACCGAAGGGTCATCGGGCAGGATGAGGCAGTCCATGTCGTATCCGATGCTATCATCAGGGCCCGGGCGGGCATAAAGGACCCCAACCGGCCGATCGGAAGCTTCATATTCCTCGGTCCGACCGGGGTCGGGAAGACGGAGCTTGCAAGAACCCTTGCGGAGTTCCTGTTCGACGACGAGAAGAACATGGTAAGGATAGACATGTCGGAGTACATGGAGAAGCACACAGTTGCAAGGCTCATCGGGGCGCCTCCCGGGTATGTCGGATACGAGGAGGGGGGGCAGCTCACCGAGGCCGTACGCAGGAAGCCCTACTCGGTTATTCTGCTCGATGAGATCGAAAAGGCTCATCACGACGTTTTTAACGTTCTCCTGCAGATTCTGGACGATGGGAGGCTCACAGACTCCCACGGGAGGACCGTTGACTTCAAGAACACCGTCGTGATCATGACATCGAATCTCGGGTCTGAACACATTCTCGGCATGGGCGGGAACGAAGAGGGCTCCTACGCCGAGATGAAAAACATTGTGATGGACATACTCAGGAGGAGCTTCAGACCTGAGTTCCTCAACAGGATTGACGAGATGGTCGTTTTCCATTCCCTGTCCAGAAAAAACATCGTGGATATCGCACGCCTCCAGCTCTCGTATCTCACCAGGCGTATAAGGGAGAGGGGCATAACGGTTGAGTTTACAGACAGGGCACTGTCCTTCCTCGCTGAGAAGGGATACGATGTCAACTTTGGTGCCCGTCCTCTGAAGAGGGTACTGCAGAACCTCGTTGAAACCCCCCTTGCAAAGGAGATCATCAGGGGGAGCTTCGCAGAAGGTGATACTGTGATGGTTGATGCTAAGGGGGATGAGCTCGTATTCAGGAAGAAATAGGTCCGGGCCTTCACAGACCCGAAAGCGCAGGATCGAAAGCCAAAAAATTTTCAATCTCCCTAAAAACGTTCTATAATTAGTTTATGGTGACCAATTTTGGTAATTTTGGTGACAGTATACTTAATTTTGGTGACAGTATACTTAAATGTAGACTGGTTTAAACCTGGAAACATGAAGGCCATGTATGGAAAAGGACGTATTCCATGTTTTTTTCGTCGGGAGCCCGCTCAAGCCCCTTTCGGAGCTTAAGTTACCCGGGCTCAAGACGGGGTATTTCGACACGCCGGACGGTCTTATCAGGCATGTTGAAGAGACTGCCGTTCCCGGCTTGAGGTACGTGGTTTTTACATACCTTGAAGACGGAGAAAGCGCCCGTCAGCTCATCTCTTCCCTGCAGCACCTCCATCCAGGCCTTCTGCTCTCCATGGCACTCATCGCCTGTATGCCCGGGGGCTACGCAGACGATATGGAGGTGCTCACCTCCTTTGACTACGTAACCTTTCACGCACTTAACCGAAAGAGCGTCGTTCCAGCAATCCATTATGCCTGGACGGCTAAGGAGCGGTCCCTTGAAAGTGAGAAGCAGTTCCGCCTGTACGGCGCCATATACGATGAAATGCTGAGAATGAGGGAGGGGGAGACCGGGCCATGCATCCCTGGCTCCTCTGAGCCTGATCTTTACTACGGTGTGGACAGAAACGGCGTCATAAGAGCGGTAAATGACAGGGTGCTTGAGATACTCGGTTTTTCGAGGG
>CAZPCG010000393.1:0-2678 GCA_964584875.1 uncultured Spirochaetota bacterium | reverse complement strand
CGATACACCAAAAGCTCCTTACTTCTTAATTGTCCTTGCTACTCTTCCCTTCACCTGTAATTTCAACTTAAGATACTACGAAAGCATCGTATGATGAAACAACTTTTAATAAACCTTTCCCAACCCGTGCTCCCCTCTGCCCATACTGTGGAGAAATTTGGCACAATAACCGCACTTCGCTTCCTCGAATGGGTGCAGCAGAATCCTGGAGGGGTTGTAAGCCTTCCAACGGGGAAGACTCCGGAGTACTTCATAAAGGAGGTCGTGAAGATGAATTCTATCCGATCGACCCCCACCAGCACAACAGCTTTTATTTCTATGTAAACAGGTTCTACATAAGGGGGTTTCATCTCGACCCGAAAAAGGCGCTCCTCATCGACTGCACTAAAGTTGGCAACCCTCAAAAGAGCAGGGCCCGAATACGCGGCTCCGATCTCTACTCCACGACCAGGCTTACGCCGACCAACTATTAAACGCAGGCAGCCGCCGCCCAGGACCTTGGGGGCATCGAGATAGCGAAGAAGAGGCTTGTCATCACCGTAGGACTTTCCACAATCGTCTATAACCCCTCCTGCGTTGCCATAATCACTGCGGCCGGGGAGACGAAGGCAAAGGTCGTTGCCGATGCGATCCAGAAGCCTCAGCACGTCCACTACCCTGCAACCGTTCTCCATGATCTCCCTTAAGCCCGCTTCTTCATCACCCGGGGAGCCTCAAAAGAGCTTTTGGAGCGAAAGAAGCACATTCTGGTCCACTCAAAAGCAGTAAGCGGGGAAGAGGTGGAGAGGATTCTTATCGATATATCGCTTGAGCACAGCAGGCCAATTGAGAAGCTGAAGGAAACAGGTACCATTTCCATCCAGCCGAAGCAAACCTCTTCATTCCCGTCTCTCTCAACATGTTCGCTCTTCAAGACAACGCCTTCAAAAATTCTATTATATCGCAGAAGGATGCCTCCTTTCCCTCATACGATTACGACGGCCCCTTCTCAGAGCTGGCGCAGAGAATCCAGGTTTCCCAGTACCAGATGCTGAAAACCTGCCTCGGGAGGGAATTCTTCCACGAGCATGAAAGCGCCCTGCTGCGGGCAACACGGGGAATGGTTTTTATCAAAACGATGAACCTGAAAACCCTCTACGAGCATTCCCTCAAGCTGCGAAAGCAGACGGAAAACAGGTAGAGGTGAGCATGGGCGGCTTGGGCTATATGGAATATTTTTACCTCTTTATCAACCAGGGAGGGTATTCGCGAGAGTGTCCTTCTCCTTGTTTTTTGTCAAAAAAACCTTCATAATTAATTCGTATGATATGAGGAGATAAATGGGCGAAATTGAGATCCGGTGGACCGATTATATGAAGTATCGCATTGAGTTACGTCGGTTTGACATTGCGACCGTGGAGCAGATCCTAAGATATTCCAGCGAACGATATATCGATACCTCCACGGGACGATCGGTTGCCGTCGGGCGTCATGACCGGCGCCTCGTCATAATACCATATGAAAGGGAAGGGAATACGCTCATTCCGTTGACGATTCATGTCACCAGCCGACAGCAAGTTAAATTTCGCATAAAATCCGGGAGGTTCAGAAATGAATAAGATTCACATGACATATTTTGAAAAAGAAGATGTTCTACATCTTGCCATATCAGATGAACCCGAAGCAGGAAGCATAGAGATCAGCCCAAATATCACTGCAGAACTCAACGACAAGGGTGAACTAATTGGCATTGAGATTCTCAATGCCAGCAGCTTCGTTCGTGACTCGGTTATGGAATCTGTCCAGGGCAAGATACTCGATCTCGCGAAAGGCTTGACTCCCTGACCAAAGACGAAAGTCTGATCCTCGTGATAAAATTAATAGTAAAGAATATTGTGAAGAGTGCGGCAGAGAAATACGCCGCGCTTATAAATCAGTCAACTTAACGGAGTCCTTATGCACCTACGTTTCTCTGGAATTGAATCGTTTCTGATTGCTATTCCACCAAACAGGAGGATATCGGGCAGTTCAGCGTTCCAGATCCCATTAAGTTCGGAATTATCACCATACCACTGCATGATTAAATGTTTTTTTTGGCTCCAAATAATAAGTTCCTAGAAAAAAGCATCAGACGATGGTGTAAAAATAATGATTATTCGCAGCATATTCAATGGAACTGACAGGGGTGATTCGGCCCGCCCACCACGGAGGGTAGGCGGCGACAAGAAAAAACCCTCCCCCCTCCTTCTTTTTTGTCTGTTCCCACTGTACACATCCCTACCTTCCATCACCGCAGGTAAAAACAAAAAGAGGGAGGAACCCGCTTAAGGCCCCTCCCTCGTCTCTGACTGTCTGCTCTTCAGGTTCGCACCGCGCTCCCGCTCATCACCTCCATAAGCTCCCTGCTCTTAAACCCCACCCGCTCCTTCTCGTCCTTTATCCTGAGCATCTCGGCAAAGGTGTTTTAACAAATGTGGAAAGGCCTCTGGGGATCCTTTTTTCCTTGCCTATCAGTGGATAATCATTCTGACTCTTCTTTTATCCGTGATCGCTCTTCCCTATTTTTTATTAGCTTTATGATATATTTTTTGTAACTATTCAGCTATATAAAAAAAATAAGTGTATACAAAAGTATACATCACAAAGCTCACCAGAGAGCAGATTCTCTCAGTGTATAACGCAGGAGCGGAAGCTGTTAT
>CAZPCG010000392.1:0-2687 GCA_964584875.1 uncultured Spirochaetota bacterium | reverse complement strand
AAAAAGGAGGGTGAAGTGATATTCAAATTCGTGGAGAAGAACCACACCCACTGAAAAATTCTGCTATGCATTCATCTCTGAATACATTCTCGTATGAGTTTATCAGGAAAATCCACATTTTAACGATACAACCCATAATTTATCTTGACAAAATGGGTATCGGGTGTAAGCTAAGCTTAAGTTGAGCTAAATATTATCTTGCCAAAGGAGGTGGACATGCAAAAGTCAAAATTCTTCATGGTATTACTGCTGTCGATTCTCATGCTCTTCGCCTTTACCACCGTATTTGCCGGTGGCGGTAAGGCAAAGGAGAAGGCACCGGCTGTAGAGAAACCGGTGAAGCTTGTGTTCTGGTGGTGGGGAGAGCAGGAGGCAGTAGGGCTTCAGGGATGGCTTAACGAAACGGTGAAGCTTTTTGAAAAGGAATATCCTCACATCACCGTCGAGACGGTGCTTCAGGCAACGGAGAATGTGATCGATGATTTTACGACCGCCTCGGCGGCAGGCACTCCTCCTGATCTGCAGTACCTCTGGAACGGCATCTATCATCAGGAGAACGTGTGGCTGGGGTACATCGAGCCCCTCGATGACTGGATTCCTGCTGATGAGTTGAAGCAAATGTACGCAAGCGAGCTCTCGTTATACCAGGGCAAGCAGTACAGGGCAGGATGGTACATGCTTCCCATGGGGTGGATTTATAATAAAAAACTGTTCAAACAGGCAGGAGTTCCTGAGAGGTTGACACCCCCGAAGGCCTGGGACGATTTAATCGAGGTGTGCAAGATGCTGAAGAAGGCCGGGATAACACCCATCGGTGCCGGGTTCAAGGATGGATTCTGGGGTGAATGGTATACAGGATTTGGACTGGTACAGCAGGAAGATTCGGTCACTGACACTACAAAGCTCGTCATCGGCGAATACAAGTGGATGGACCCGCGGTGGCACGAGCACTGGGTGCGGCTTGAGCAGCTTATCAAAGCAGGGTATATCAATAATGATGCCAATTCCCTTGAACTGTATCAGGGTATAGAATTACTTTTTACCGGTAAAGTGGCGATGACACAGTCGATTCTCACCCTTGTGCCTGAAGCAGAGAAGAATCTCGGCCAGGAAAACGTTGGGATAATGCCCATGCCAAAGTTCGGTTTCGGAAAACTTGCCGGTCTACCCATCATTGACGTGCAGGGCGTAGGGATATCTTCAAAATCTAAATACAAGAGGGAAGCGGCTGATTTTATCCGCTTCATGCATCGACCTGATCGTCTCACCGCACTGTGGGAGCAGGTCCATATTTTTCCTGCAGACACCAGATGGGATGGGAAGAAATACATCCAGGATCCAAATCACCGGGAGATGTGGGAATGGTTCACGGGGAAGAACACGGCATACATCCCAAACATGATAGCCTGGACGTTCGACGCCGAGGTCATGTACATTGCTCCCCAGCTTTTGATGGCAGGAAAGGACACGGCAAAAGACATTGCAAAGCTTGCCGAGGAGGTAATGGCACGCTGGAGGGAGGAGAACCCGGATCTTCTTGAAAGCCACAAGAGGTGGGCCGGAGTGGGGAAATAAAGCAAGGATACGCTGTCAATTGGCAACGGCGGTGCTGGAATTTGATTAACAATAATTGCTAACTGCTGGAACGTGAGGGGTCAGGGGTTTGAAGGCGCCCTGAAAATTCCTGATAAGGGAGAGGGGCCTCTTTGAAGAGGCCCCGTTTTTCAAACCATGCTAAGATACAAGTGGTGGCAGCCAGTACTATACCTCATGCCGATGGCGCTTGCTATCCTCTTTGTCTATGGATACCCTCTTGTGAGGGTATTTGATTTTTCAATGAGGAGGATCAGGGGCGCAAGCGGTCCCTTCATAGGCCTTGCCAACTTCAGGTTTGTGCTGAGAAACCCCGTTTTCCACGATGCGGTCAAGCACAACCTCTTCCTCCTCATTGGAGTGCCGGTCCTGATCCTCATCGCTCTTATCTTTGCCTCCCTGCTATTCGAACAGCCCAGGGGGTGGAAGTTCTACCGCTTCTCCCTCTTTCTCCCCTACATCCTGGCAGTTCCGGTGGTCGGTGTGGTCTTCAGCTACCTTCTCATGCTTAAGGGAGCGCTCAATGAGATACTGGGCTTCATCGGGCTTAATTTTTTAGCCCTCGATTGGCTCGGCAACCCCACGATTGCCCTTAAGAGCCTGCTTGCCATCATTATATGGAAGGAGATGGGGTTCGGGATAGTCCTGTTCTTTGCCCGTCTCATGAGCGTCTCCGAGGAGATATACGACGCAGCGAAGATCGACGGGGCAAACTGGTGGCAGACGCTCTGGTACATAACGGTGCCGCAGCTCCAGATAGTGATCGAATTTTTTGCGATAGTCTCGATCATTAATCTTCTTTCCTGGGTATTTGCCTACGTGTACGTGGTCACCCGGGGCGGGCCCGGCACCTCAACGCAGGTCATAGAGCTGTGGATCTTCAATAAGGTTGCCCACGGTGCGCCCAACCCGGGCATGGGAGCGGCAGCATCTGTTATCCTGTTTCTGGTGACGATTGTTCTCATCTTCGC
Organism: uncultured Spirochaetota bacterium; assembly: GCA_964584875.1. GTDB lineage: Bacteria > Spirochaetota > B62-G9 > B62-G9 > DRHN01 > CAZPCG01. The sequence continues at coordinate 123 of CAZPCG010000392.1, read as the reverse complement.
GCTCCTGAAGCTGAGGGTAAGGGTGGGGGAGGAAGTATGAGTGAGGAGAGCAGGGGGAGTTTCCATCTTCTAAGTCCAGCTCAGAGGGGTGTGAGACAGGCACTCCTCCTCATCGTGACCTTC
>CAZPCG010000391.1:0-2710 GCA_964584875.1 uncultured Spirochaetota bacterium | reverse complement strand
TCCCTGAATAGAGCAGCCCAGCGAGAGAGGAGATCATGCCCATTGCAACGAACAGTAGCCACTTAACCCTGTCGGTGTTGATTCCGGCAAGTCTTGCTGCAACAACGTTACCACCGGTGGCCAGCACCTTTCGCCCAAAAAGGGTTTTAACCATGGCGATCTGTCCCAAAACCATCACCACGGCCGTCCAGATGAAGAGCGTCGGTATCGGACCGACATTGCCACCCCCGAAGGTAAAGGTAAAGGCCTCGTTTATTACAGGAATGGCCTGCAAACGGGTTATCCAGCGAGCAAAGCCATGGATTATCCCCATCATGGCAATCGTTGCTAAAAACGAGGGCATCTTCGCCTTCACCACAAAGAATCCGTTCGCATAGCCCACCATGACACCAACGCCCAGGGCAGAAACAATAGCGGGGAGTATGCCATACCTCTGTAGCGCGAGTGCTCCAACAAGGGCAGAAAGGGCAACGGTCGAGCCTATGGAGAGATCGAATTCACTACTGGCAAGCATAAAAGTAAACCCAACAGCCATGATCGATATGATTGCCGTTTGCCTGAAAATATTCATCAGGTTTACGAGGGATAAAAACCCCCTTTCCTTCAAAAACACCGCAAAGACGATGAAAATCCCGAGCATGATCAGATATATCGCAAAGTCCTTGATCTTCACCCTGTGGACTTCCTTAACGCCTCTTACTATGACCTTTATCTCATCCATACTAACTGACCCCTTCTTTCTACCCTACTCCTTCGATGCCATCTCTTTTTCAAGAGCTTCCTTCTGTTCTTCAACGTCCATGAACATCGCTTTGATTATCTCTTCCTTATTAGTCTTATGCGTCTCCTTTACTGCCGCCACATAACCATGTTTCAGGACGTAAATGCGATCAGAGACTCTGAATACGTCATCAAGACGGTGGCTGATGAAGACAATCGAGATGCCATGATCTTTCAATATCAACGTCAGCTCCAGAACCTTCTCAATTTCCACCACGGCAAGATTGGCAGTTGGCTCATCCATTATTACTATTTTCGGATTGAAACTGACCGCTCTTCCGATAGCAACAGCCTGCTGCTGACCACCCGAGAGCTTATTGATCTTAAGCCGCGGATTCTTTATATCGATTTTCAATTTCCGCAGTATGTCGAGAGATTCCTTTTCCATCGTTTTCTTTCTGAGAAACCTGAAGAAAGTCTCAGTGCACACTTCTCTCCCCAGAAAGAGATTCGCAGGGACATCGAGGTTCTGGCATAGCTCCAGGTCTTGATAGACCATTTCTATTCCGAGCTGTCTTGAGATGCGAGGAGTGGCGATGTGCACCTCTTTCCCCTCGAAGAATATCTGTCCCCCATCGGCATGGTATGCACCTGAGATTATTTTCATGAGGGTTGATTTCCCGGCGGCATTGTCACCAACAAGCCCAACGATCTCTCCATACCTCAGCTCCAGGTTCACACCTATAAGAGCTTTCAGCCCCCCGAAGGACTTATGGATGTTCTTAATCTCAAGTATGTACTCATTTTTCACCTCGATTCTCCTCTCCTTATCAGTGATGATACTGTGTTATTCCGGCAAGTTTCGGGGTAACCAGTCCCTCGTTCAGGGGCAAATGCTTCACCGCTCTTCTTTAAAGCACTTACCACTTTGAAATATCATACAGGAGTTCCCGGATTTTGCAAATTCAAGTTTCTCACTCAAGCTTATAAAACACTAACTCGGAGATGCACAAGATCCCGGACTCATTTCTGTAAATTATCGGTACATTGTGTGCCTGCATCACGAAAGGAAAAAAATAACAAGATAGGGTAAAGGATATTTTCGCATCGATGATGCCTGGAGTGAATAAATACGCACCTCTCCTCTACCCTATCTTGACATTATTTTTTATAAGGCTTTCGAAGCTCATTTCATGAGCGCTTCAAGCTCCTTGGGGAACGGAACTACCCTGAATGCCAGCTGCCACATCTCTCGCAAATTATCCTTTGTAATCGTTGCGCTTGGGGATATCGTATACTCAGGCGCTGGCTTTCCCAGGATGCCATACCCGGCAAGAAGGGCAGCATTCACACCAATGTTGTAGGTGGAATCTGTGATGATAGCATAGATGTTTCCACCGGACAACATGTTCTGCATGTAAGGTTTGTCGAGCCCCTGGGAAATGACCTTGATATCCTTTCTCTTCGCAGACTCGCAGGCAAGTGCGGACGGGAGGGCGTTGAAGGAGACATACAGGGTATCAACCTGGGGATACCTCTGAATGATTGCAATCGCAGCATTCTCGATATCTGTGGCGGGATTGGCAAATCCCTGTTCCGCTAGAATCTGAATGTCCGGATACTTCTCCTTAAGGGTATCCTTCACAACGCCGTCGATGAAGTTTACAATCCAGAAATCGGCATCGAAGAAGATGACACCGACCTTTCTGGTTTTCGATGCCTGGGCTATTGCATCGGCCATGAATTTCCCCTGGTCGTAAGGCATGGACGTTGTAATGCTGACAAAATCCTTGCCATGGACGTACCCGTTTGGCTGATTTGATATGAGGACGAGCTTTATCCCCGCATCTACAACAGGCCTGAAGGTGGCAACCGAGGTAACACTGTCGGTTGGAAGCGTGATGATGACATTGGGCTTGAGGGTCATGATGCTCTCAACATCGGCCTTCTGCTTGGCTGGATCAAAATCGGCGCTCGCCTCGGCGACAAG
>CAZPCG010000390.1:0-2715 GCA_964584875.1 uncultured Spirochaetota bacterium | reverse complement strand
AGAGATCGGATGCCTTCCTGTAATCCCCGAATGAGACGTGAATTTCTGCAGCTCCTCTGATCGCATCAGGTCTGAAGGTACTGGTTGGGTAGCTGCGTATAATATCCTCCCAGAGGACCAGGGCCCCGCGCTCCTCACCAAGCTTCTGAGCTGAAAAACCCTCCCAGTAAAGAGAAGCATCCGTAAGTTTCCCCATTTCGATATTTTGCCTGTACGAATGGAAGGCGCCCTTCGCTTCGGTGTACAGACCGTACGAGAAGTAGACCTCCCCCCGTTTATACAGCGCTTCCTTAGAAAGTGGACTATCAGGATAATTCTTCCAGAGTTCCAGGTAGCGTTCTGCCGCCTTCCGCACCTCCCCTTTTGCGAGGAGGACGTCAGCATATTCGAAGAGCGCGTCATCTGCATAGCTTGAAGAGGGATGCTCGTGGTAGAGGCTTGAGAAGGTCATTCCCGCCTCCTCTACCCTTCCCATGTTCCTGAGAGTCTTCCCCTTAAGAAAATGGGCTTTCACCGAGAGTTCGCCATCCCCCATCCCCGCAAGCGCTGAAAACAGCTCCTCGGCCTTTTTGAAATCACCGATGCTGTAGCTGCACCAGCCCCCTAAATCAAGCGCCTCGTCGTACAGCTCATGGTCAGGATAGGATGCAATAAACTCAAGAGCCGTGTCGCGCGCTATTTTGATCTTATCCATGCGGTAAAGTGCATAAGCCCTGTAGTAGATCGAAAAAGGCAGGATGGAGCTAAGACCGACACTTCCCGCCACCCCGGGGGTTATCTCCGCAAGCGCCAGCTCAGCATCACGATACTGCTTCAGGGAAATGAGGGAGAGCCCCCTCAGGTATTGAACGACAAGGTAGTCGTGGGGATCGTTGGCTTTCAAATCCGGGTAATCCTCAAGAAGCGAGGCGGATTCTTTAACAGCAGCGTCGTATTTATTTTTGTCGTCCTTCCCTTTTTTGAAGAGCAGTTTCATAAGCTCCAAACGGACCTTTACACTGTGGGGGTTTTCACTGCTGTACTCCTTCAGAACTTTCTCCGCCTCATCAAGCCTGTTTATCTCCATAAGGCTCTTTGTCTTCAGCCTGACAACATGCTCGATGAGCTGTTCATCCGGTGCGCTCCTACCCCGATGCCTTTCTCCAGACTCCCCCCTTCCTATAGAGGCTAGGAAAGCATCACAGTAGCGCAGGGCAGAATCGAACCTTTGACGCTTGTATTCACAGTACGCAGCGAGGGCAAAAGCACCCTGCGCAAGCGGTCCTCCGGGCTCTCTTTCGATGTACTGGGCGAAGGCCTCCGATGCCTTTTCGTAGTCTTCGTTCTTTAAATACAGGTCACCGAGCCTGAAATACACAATTCCTCCATGCTCAGCCGATAGGGCGAGGTACTCCTCGAGTACTTTCCGGGCACGCTCAGGACTCCCATTCCTGAGATATACCTCGGAGAGATAGAGGGGAATCTGCTCCGGAAGGAGGTCTGAAGAGCGCTCGGTCCACAATTTTTCAAGGAAGAATTCCGCCCTGGTTAAATCCTTCCGCCGGTAGCTCTCGATACCGAGCCCGAGCCAGAAGCCACTCAGGACCACGGGAAAATCGGCAAGTTTCTGTTCTGCCCGCTGAACGATCAACTCCATTCGGGAAAAGTCCTGCCGCCGCTGGGCAATGCCGTAAAGCCTCATGTAGGCAACGGATGCTGTCTCACCCGGTGCATCAAGGAGCTTATTATATAGTTCCTGGGCCTGATCGATCTTCCCGGTTTCCAAGTAACCCTCTGCCCGGTAAAGCAGCATGGAAGTTTTCCACTCATCGGGAAAGCTGTCCGGATTTACAGCCCCATGCAAACGGTCGAGCTCCTCAAAATCCTTCACCTTTAAAAGGATATAGCTGTACAGCACAACCTCGTATTGACTTAAACCACCATACCCTTTCATTGCTGCAAGCCGCGCCATTGATTCCTTTGCTTCAGCGTAGGTGCCTTCTGATATGTTTGAAAGGGATAGATAAATCAGCGCCTCTGAGACAAACGCCGGGTCTTTTACCCTGTCGAGAAATAGTGAAAGATTCTCCTTTGATGATTGGAACCGCCTTGTCTGAAAAAAGATTACACCCTTCCAGAATGGGACATAATCGATAAACCTGGTGGACCTGTACTTTTTTTCAACAAGCTCGAGCAGCTGCAAGGACTCGTCGTACCTTCCAAGCCGGTACAGGCAGACTGCCCTGCGGTACTGTGCATCGGGGACAAGGTCGGAGAGAGGGTATTTTTTAATAAACTCGCGATAGCTCTCAAGGGCCAGGGCGTAATTGCCGGTGAGGTAGCGGCTCTCTGCCTGAGAGAAGAGCTCCCTCTCTTCGGTAAAAGCATGGATTGAAAGGGGGATGAGAGATAGAATGATGAGAAAAAGGAGCTTTTTCATCATAATGAAAATATATCCCTTGAGAGTGGAATATTCAACGACCTTTTGGCTGGATGAAGTAGGGGGTATTTACGCTCATCACACCACGGCTGAGCTTGCAGGAAATACCAGGAAACTCCGGAACGGCTTCGGTGTCTTCAGTGTATAGAAAGGCTCTCGGTGAAAATGTCACAGATCGTTCTTCTCGACCGCAGATATAAAAGAATCACGGAAGGCCTTAGTCAGGTTGGAAAGGCGAGCACCCTTTTTCGTGATGATGTAATAGTCCCTATAGGCCGAGAAGTTCTTTATCTCTA
>CAZPCG010000389.1:312-2720 GCA_964584875.1 uncultured Spirochaetota bacterium | reverse complement strand
TCGTTGAGCTGTACTTGAGGCATGGATTCACAGTATCAGAATCAATGCATTTTCCTGATAAGTATCGAAGATATAACCTGAAGGGACTTTATAAGATGGTTGCCCCTGTTTGAACTATCAAGATAAGCAGTACGCTTTTCAATATACCCTGGACATGAGAGGGAACCTGAGGCTGAAATGGAGCGGGAGGGCAGCACTGCAGTGGATAATAAAACGGCAGGTTTTATTCACCTTCACCTTGCCGTCCTGCTCTTCGGGCTTGCCGGGTTGTTCGGGAAACTGCTGGTGCAGCCTGCTGTAGTCATCGTCCTGGGAAGGGCGTTCTTTGCTGCAGCCTCCCTTGTACTCATCCTTACCTGCACGGGAAAACAACTCGTACCCTCAAGACCTATTGACTATCTCTTCCTTTTACTGCTCGGAATGCTTCTCGCAGCGCACTGGGTTGCATTCTTCAGATCGATTCAGGTTTCAACCGTTGCTGTCGGACTTTTCACATTTTCGACCTTTCCCGTGTTCGTGGTATTTCTGGAACCCCTGTTTTTGGGGGAGAAGCTGCAGGTCCGGAGCGTGATCATCGCTGTCGTTGCCTTTGGAGGTGTTACGCTGATGGTTACACCTGGTGGTGGGAACGTCGCAGGGCGGGGAGCTGTGTGGGGCGTTTTCTCAGGGTTCACCTTCGCGTTTCTTTCGATCATGAATAGAAAGTTCGTTCAGAGATACGATGCGCTCCTGCTGGCTCTCTACCAGAACGCCGCTGCAGCGATTGTTCTTTCTCCCCTCTTCTTCACCCTGAAGCCGCATCTCAATGGCCGGGATTTGGCGCTGCTTATGCTGCTTGGGGTAGTCTTTACAGCAATATCGCACTCTCTCTTCATATCGGGTCTGAAGCGTGTCAGGACCCGGATTGCAAGCATCATGGCCTGTCTCGAGCCTGTTTACGGTGTGATGTTTGCCCTGCTTTTACTTGGCGAGGTCCCTGGTGTGAGGGTTGTGCTCGGCGGGCTTGTAATAGTAGGGATGGCGCTATACGTGACGGTGCGACCAGACAGAGAGGTGGTGAAGTAAAAAGTGGAAATTATGTATAATATCTGAAATTGTGCAGGAGGCTTCAGCAGATGTGCGGTAATGTCCCTCAAGCGCAGCACACTAGAGGGCAGGTCAGATGCGCCATTGTGGGCCTTGGAAGGATTGGAAGCCTCCTTGAGGAGGACAGGCTCCGGGAGAAACCGTGTACCCATGCAGGTGCCGTTTCGCAGAGCAGCGACTGTGTTCTCGTCGGCGGCTGCGATATAGATGAGCGGAGGTGCAAAACCTTTTCAGAAAGATGGAAATGCCCGTATACCTGCGAGAATGTGGGGATGCTGCTTGAAGAGACATTCCCCGACATCCTCCACATTGCAACACCCCCACAAACCCATTTCACCATCGTCAAAAAGACGCTGGGCTCCTCTGTCAGGGTTATCATCTGCGAAAAGCCCCTCGCTCCGACAAGCAGCGAGGCCCTGGCGATAGCGGAGATACACAGAAGTGGCGAAATCAAGATCATCACGAACCATGAGAGGCGCTACTCGAAAGACTACCTCATGGCCAGGGGGCGCATAAAAAATGGTTATTTCGGTGAGCTCCTGTCCATAAACGCAAAGCTGTACATGGGAGAGCGCATTCCCGTGGAGGAACAGTTGCTTGGGGATGGAACCCATCTCGTTGACATTGTCAATTTTCTAACCTCATCAGAGCTGAAGCTTGTGAGCGCCTGGAAGCTTTTGCACGAAAGCGGTGAATCCCTTTGCATTTCAGGCAGCGGGGGAGGTGTGCCGGTCTTGATCGAGGTTGGTTCTGGAAGAAACCACGTTGTGTTCGAGCTCGATCTCAGCTTTACAGCGGGGAGGATCAGGATCGGTAATGGACTGTACGAGGAATACAGGAGCGAGGAAAGCTCTTACTATGAAAACCTTCGGTCGCTCATGAAAAGAACAAGGAGGAGGCCGAAGGTGACGGGGTATTTCACGAATATGCTTGAGAATGCGGTCGGGTGCTTCAGGGAGAAGGATAAAGTGCCTCGCTCAAGCGCATGGGATGGCTACCTGGCAGTGAAATTCATCGATGAGGTGAAAAAAAACCTGGGGTAGGTTGTCCGTGTTTTGGCGTTTGCCGGATAATGGTTGCTGGGGTGGCTCCTTCTGTGTTACCATTTGGGTTGCATCCCGTTGAGGAGAAAGTTCAATGAGCAGAGCGGATCATAGGGTACGACCTTGGCACCGAGGAGGGGCTTCAAACCGCCAGGGAGAAGAACCTCTTCCGCACTCTCTGCGTCAACTTTGTCAGGAGTGCTGCAGAGATCCTCGATGGGCTTTTGTGATCGTTTCCTCTATGTACAGTTATCACTGCAACATATAAAAATCTAACTC
>CAZPCG010000389.1:0-302 GCA_964584875.1 uncultured Spirochaetota bacterium | reverse complement strand
AACTCATTATATATTATTCTCAAGTGGATTTAAGATTCATTAATTTGCGATCCAATTTATATTAATTTCTACATCACTTCAGGAGAAGGGATAGAGAGAAGTCCTGAAATTTCAACCCTCATGGTTTATGTAAAGGTCATGCTCGAAACCACCCACCACCTGTATTTTTGTGATGCATCCTCTCTGGGGTCTGTTCCCTCCGAGACCATTGACCTCATAGTTACCTCACCCCCCTATCCGATGATCGAGATGTGGGATGATTTTTTCATGGGAAGGAAGGAAAGCATAAGGGATGCCCTTGA
>CAZPCG010000388.1:0-2738 GCA_964584875.1 uncultured Spirochaetota bacterium | reverse complement strand
GACGAAGGCTTTTCCGGCATCAGGGGTGAGGCCCTTCTTGCTGTAGTAGAGATATTGACCACCTGACTTCTTGATCTGCAGGACATACCCCTTGAGGTCCCTGGAGGGAACGCTGTTCCAGACGAGCTCAACCCTGTTGTTTATCGCTGAAGTGACCCCGAGCCCGTAAGGCGTAAGAGGAGGTCGATTCATGGTGTGGATAAGCCCGAGAGCATAGGAGCTTGAGTATCCGGCTTCATTTTTAGCATAGACCCGCACCTGATAATCGGTGTCCTCAAGCACATTCCCGAACTCGCTGAAGTTCTGCTTCATATCCGGCAGGGTCTGTACTGGCTCCCTCTCTCCCTGTCGGAACAGTTCCGGGCGGTAAGCCGTTGCGCCCGGCATTTTATCCCATTGAGCCCTGATAATCCCGCCATCGGGATAGTCCTGAACGATCTCAAAGACCTGGAGCCCTGTGGGTATCGGAGGCCTTCTTTGAGGTTTCCCCTCAAACTTTATCTCAACCGGGGGTGAAAATCCACTGTAGTTGACATGAATCGTGTACTGACCTTCGGCAAGACCCCCGAACTCATATGCTCCTTCACTGTCCGTTACGGTGCGGGCGACGACTCTCCCCAGCGCATCAACACAGGAAACCTCAACGCCTGTAATGGGATTCCCCTTCCCATCGGCAACCTCTCCCCTGATAGAGCCGCTCAGGTTCTTCATTCCCATAACAGCCTCCTCCACTGCCGCTCGATGCTCCTGAGCCACTGAAGGTGCTGGGCTTTTGACTTTCTCCTCAACTGTTACTTCCTGGGCAGCTTTTCGCTTTTTTTTATTCTTTTCCTCCTTCGCCGGAAGGGCAACTGCCGGGATCTGCAGGAGTAGGACCAGCATAAGCATAAAGCATGTCGGCCTGTATCTCATCATATTCGCCACTTCCAGCCCGCTATTTCCAGGGATTCTTAAGCATGTAAAACGAAGAATACCCTGTATTGAACGGGTCGTGATTAGCTCCAATCCAGAACGACTTTTTGAGGGAAAAAAGACCCTTCCTCGTATCGCTCACCTGGATTGCAATCACATCACCCCTGTAGCTGCTTACAATTATCTCATCGATTCTGTCCCTATTGATGTCAAACACTATTGGTGTGCTCAGCACGTACCCGCCACTGCTGTACTGCGCCATTACAGAGCCTGTTTTACCCTGAAGGACGAAGAGCGCACCAGATGCGGTGAGAGCGATAACATCCATACCGCCATCAGCATCGATATCGACCACTGCAATTCTCCCCGTCGAAAAACCCTCTTTCGTTTCGAAGCTCCACTTCATCCTTCGTGTTGCTCCTTCCACAACCCGTATCATCCCATTATCATCAAGCATGACGATCTCGTTCTTCCCGTCCCCATCGACATCCCCAAGGGAAGGCGCAGTGCTGAAGGTACCATCAAGCTGGGACGTAAACAGGAGCCTTCCATCCTTCCGATGGGCCGTTAGAGTGCCGCTCTTTGTCAAATTGACGAGCTCCTCAACGCCATCCCCATCAAGGTCTCCCACAGAGCATGGCCCTGCAGGTCTCCCGAAGATCTCACTCTTCCATAAACCCCAGCCGGATTTTCCATCAACCGCGTATAGAAAGCCCCGCACCGTCACGAATACGACGTCCCGAACTCCGTCACCGTTTATATCAACCCCTGCAGGTGTAAATATTATCTCACTCTCTGCATCAAAGAAGCGCCAGAGCTCAAATCCGGTTCGGCCATCAAGCGCGACCACCTCCATGTCGAAGGTCGCAAAGACAATGTCTAAAGCCCTGTCCCCGTTGATGTCAATGATGAGCGGCATAGCCGTTATCCGCTCTGTGCCACGGTAGTGCCATACCCTTTCAAGGGTGGGAGTAATTATCTCAATGTCACCCTTTTCATAGGCGATCACAATTTCTTTTACACCATCATTGTTGACATCGACAAACACGGGCTCATAGAAGGGCCCTGAAAGTTCTTCCCTGATAATTTCATCACCGCTTGCCCCGCTTAAAACGATGAGCTCTCCACTCCTGGTGCCGAAGATGAAATCGTAGGATTTGTCCCCGTCCACCCTCCCCACCGTCCCTGATCTCACTATTATCCCCGTTTCGGTTGGAAGCCCGGGGTACTGCCAGAGAATACCTACATTTACATCTTCGACCTGAGAGACGCTGATCGTATCGAACAGCGTCCCATCTCCGTACTGCTCTATCTCCTTCTTGCTGTAAACAGGCTCCGCCTCGATGGAGGTTTCCCTGATACCAGGCACGTCGAGGTTTCTGATAACCTTTAGGGGGTCAGTAACCCGCTGGATGTCCTGGGGCGCTGGTTTGGGAGCAGCCTCAGGAAGCAGGGTTGTTGCAGGTACAGATACCTCTGCTACCCGTCCGGATGGCCCGGGTACCCGAACGGCTTCATACTCCTCTTCCAGAGGAGTTACTGGAGCAACCTCCCGTGCGCCAAAAAGCCTTCTGAAAGGAGAAAGGATGGCAGAGAAGAATCCTTTTTCTTCCTGAAGCTGGGGCCCTTCTTCCTCCAGAATTTCACCTGAAACTTCAGGCTCAGCAGTTGTCTCGATTCCAGTAACCGTTTCAGGAGGGCCGGGCTCGACTACCGTGAGCGGTGCTACAACAACCGGAATTTTTCGAAAGAAGAGCCTCCCGACACCTAGCGGCACTGCCACAGCCGATCGTTTTTCTATCTCTGAGGGTGTCGGTTCAGGCAGG
>CAZPCG010000387.1:0-2740 GCA_964584875.1 uncultured Spirochaetota bacterium | reverse complement strand
CGAGAACTGCGAGTATGAAGGGCAGCTCGTAGCTGAGCAGAAGCTTCATCTCACGGGAGGCCCCAACCCTGGCAAGGGGGTTGCCTGATGCAAATCCACCTATCATGATGCTGATTGAGGGGATCGCAAGGAGGTAGATGACGACGATTATATCCCCCAGAAAGCTCTGGAAAGGATTGCCGCTGTTTGCCCAGAGGATCGTGGAGGCTATTGCAGTTGAGGCAAACCCTATCATCGGGGCAAGAAGGAAAATGAGCTTCGAAGCTCCAACCGGAATGAGTGTCTCCTTACCGAGGAGTTTAACGATATCGCGAACGGGTTGAAGGAATGGAGGGCCGACGCGGTACTGTATCCGCGCTGTCAACTTCCTGTCTATCCAGCTTGCAACAAGCCCGATGATGGCTGTGAGGATAATGCCGTATACGATTAGGTGCACGATATACATTATGCTTTCTCTCTCTCCCAGTGTGTTGAGTGAACGATAAGGTTGTCCCCGGCAAGGAAGGTATTCTCAGGTAATTCTTCATCTGCCTTTTTCAGGCTCAAAGCCCCGTAGGGGCAAGTCGTGATGCACAGGGGCTCATTTTTTACCTCCCTGCGGTCGAGGCAGAAGTCACAGATATGAACGATGTAGGGCACGTTTTCCGGGTATATCGTCCCGTATGGGCATGCGTGGGAGCAGGACTTGCAGCTTATGCAGCGCAGGTTGTGCCTGACGAGCAGTTTGTCCTTCTCCTTCTGCTGCTCCAGGGCCTCCACGGGGCAGGCTGCAACGCAGTGAGGTTCTTCGCACCTGCGGCAGACGAGAAAGTAGGTTGCAAGCTCGGCCACCGAGATGAGGCCGTTGTTTGCAGGATGGTAGAAGTAGCTGCACTGCACCTCGCACTGCTTGCACTCTCCGGTGCTGCAGACATCCAGGTCGATGAAAAGCCTGAGGTCAGGGCCCTTCTCTGCAGCGAGGTTTATTTTCCCCTGATGGAGCTGTTCTGCGCTGGTGAACATCGCAACTCCTCTCAATCCCATATGTTCGGGAATTTCTTTATCTTATCGAAACTGAAAACTGGCCCATCCTTGCATGCGTAATAGGTCCCTATTCTGCAATGCCCGCACTTCCCGAGCCCGCATGACATGTTCTTTTCCATTGACAGATAAATATTTCTTTCTTTGAAGCCGAGCTCGAGCAGTTTCTTCGTTGAGAACTTCATCATAATTGGAGGGCCGCACACAACTGCAATGCCCTTTACAGTGTCTATCGGTATACCGTCAAGTATGGTTGTGACTACGCCGATGTTCCCCTTCCATATGCCGTCTCCCTCATCGACGGTGAGCACTAAGTCGAGGTCATCACGCTTCGCCCATGTCTCTATCTCTTTTCTGTAGAGGAAATCCTGAGGAGTCTTGCATCCTCCTCTGAAGAACAAAGCCTTGAACTCGTTAGACTTATCAAAGAACTCATACATAAGGCTTCGCAGCGGTGCAAAGCCGCACCCGCCCCCAACAACCAGCACCTCTTTCCCCTTGAACTCCTCAAGAGGATATCCGGTGCCGAAGGGGCCGCGTAGCCCAACGGTTTCACCCTTCTTCAGCCTGTGAATGGTCTCAGTGACCTTGCCAACCCTCATCACCGTTACTTCGATCGTGTCTTTGATCGATGGTCTTGAGGAAGGGGTGAAGGGCGCCTCGCCTACGCCGGGGATTGTCAGCTCTATGAACTGGCCGGTTAAAAAGCTCAGTTGTTCTTTCGGCTTCAGCCGCAGCGTTTTAATGGTTGGTGTTTCTGTTATGACCTCAACTACTTTTGTCTCAATGGGTCTGTAGGGGTTCTTACTTTTGTACATTTTCCACGAGCCTTCTCAAAACGGTTCTGATGTCTATCTTTGCGGGACACGCCGATATGCAGCGCCCGCATCCGGTGCAAGCATATATCCCGCTGATCCTGGGGAAGAAGTCAAACTTTTTCTCGAACCTGTTGCGAAGCCTCATCCAGAGCTGCGGCCTCGGATTTGCGCCCCCTGCAACCTTTGCAAAGTCCTTAATCATGCATGAGTCCCACACCCTCAGGCGGGCCATGCGTTTTTCACTTTTTTGATCATAGAGGAGGAAGCAGTGACAGGTCGGGCATATCATGTTGCATGCACCGCACTCAACGCATTCCTCAGCCTCCTCCTTCCAGATGGGCGCATTGTAGTTCTTCTCAATTATCCCTTCGTAGAAATCCTGATAGGGGATCTTGTTTTCGTTTATATTCTTTTTTACTTCTTTCACGACCCGTTTGCGCTGCTCTTCCCTCTCGGCAATTTGCTCCTGCTTTGCCTCTGCGAAGAGGGAAGAGTTTGCCCCGATGATGTCTTCTCCCTTCCGGGAGCCGGTTTCAACCACGAATCCACCGCTAACTTCCGAGAGATTGATGTCGAAGTTCTCTTCGGGGTAGGGGTTGACGTGGAGACAGAGGCAGTAGCAGGTTTCGATGGCGCAGGTGCAATCTGCTGATATGATCAGGTTATCCTCGCGCTCTCTTATGTAGAAGGGGTCAGAGTACTCATCGTCCCTGAACACCCTGTCCTGCACCTTGAAACCCTTCAGGTCGCATGCCTTGGCACCTACTATGCAGTAGGGCTTTTCACCAGTGCCTGGAAGCTCGTCGCTGAAGCCTTCGGCTACCTTTTCCCTCGACTTCATAAAGAACAGCTTCAAAGGCTCGAAGGCTCTTACCTCACCGATGACAGCCTCGCCCTCTGAG